>SPQI01000103.1 GCA_004570315.1 Oxalobacteraceae bacterium OM1
AAATCCGCCCACGCCTGAAGCCACAATGGTTGCCGTCCTGTCGCGCGCGCTGTCGCTGTCCGACTGCCAGCGGGCCTGGTGCAAGGCTTCCTGTGCCGCGGCCAAGGCAAACAAGCTGAACCGGTCCATTTTCTTGTGGTCCTTGGGTTCTACAGCGAGGGCAGGATCGAAACCCCATGGGCAGTCAGGCGTCAAGCTTGGCACGACGCCGGCAACCTTAGAGGCAATCCCTTCCGTGACCTCCTCGGGCAGCGTAGCCAATCCTGACTGACCGCGCAGTAGGCGGGACCATACGGCCTCGACTCGGCAACCCAAGGGCGACACGATGCCCATGCCAGTCACGACGATTCGTCTCGTAGTCAAATCAAGCTCCCTATCAACCAATGAAGATATGCGGTGTTAGTTTTCGAGACCGTAGCTCCCGCTCTTTCGTCCACCCGGGACCCCGTACAGCGATCGTCGTGCCCCGGGCGGACGTGGAGGAAGAACCACTACCGTGCCCGCTCGAGAACGCTGACATAGTTCGCAACAGCGGCGCCACCCATGTTGAATACGCCTGCCAGCGAGGCATTGGGAATTTGCATATCGCCGGCCACCCCATGGAGTTGCATCGCCGAGACGACGTGCATCGAGACACCGGTCGCGCCGACCGGATGACCTTTCGCTTTCAGGCCGCCAGACGGGTTCACCGGAAGACGGCCGTTGCGCAGCACCACCCCCTCCTCCAGGAGGCGCGCGCCTTGGCCCGGATCTGCCAAACCCATCGCTTCGTAGCTGACCAGTTCCGCGATGGTGAAGCAATCGTGCACTTCCGCAAACGAAAGGCTGTTAACCGTGCAATGTGCCGCTTTGAGGGATTGTGCCCACGCGTGACGCGGGCCCTCGAAGGAGGTCGTGTCCCGGCGCGACATCGGCAAAAAGTCATTGACCTGCGTGCGGGCCCGAAATGCGATCGCCTTGCTCAACGCACGGGCGGTATCTTGATCCGCTAGCACCAGAGCCGCAGCGCCGTCCGAGACAAGAGAGCAGTCGGTCTTGCGCAGCGGCGCGGCGATCATCGGGTTCTTGTCCGAAACCGTGTTACAGAAATCGAACCCGAGGTCCTTGCGCATCTGCGCGAACGGATTGGCCACGGCGTTCGCGTGATTCTTGGCGGCGATCCGGGCGAGGGTCGCAGAGTGATCGCCATACTTCCTGAAGTAGTCCGTCGCCACCTTTGCGAAGATCCCTGGGAAGGTCAATCCCTGGTCGGCTTCTTCCTTCACATAGCTGGCCCGCGCCAGCACTTCGGTGACCTGGGCGCCACTGATGGCGGTCATTTTCTCCGCGCCCACGACCAGTGCGATGCGGACACGTCCTGCCTCAATGGCGTCAAGCGCGGAATAGATTGCGGCGGAGCCAGAAGCACAGGCATTTTCCACGCGGGTAGCCGGCTTGAACCGCAGACCATCATCGGCCTGGAGCACCATGGACGAACAAAAGATGTCGGGCACGAAGCCGCCGTTCAGATTGCCCAACCAGATGCCGTCGACGTCTTGCGCGGCGATGCCGGCGTCGGCAATCGCGTCGCGCGCCACCGTGCTGATGAGCGATTCAAGGTCAATGCCGTCGAGCTTTCCAAACTTGGTATGGGCCCAACCGACGATACATGGCTTCATGATTTTCCCTTTTAAAAGTTACGTTTCGTGTTCCCCGCATTTGCACCCGCGACCAGACGTACGCGTCTGATGCGAGCAAGAGGCGGGTCGCCGTGGAACGCATCGTGTTTGCAGGCGACGTTATGCGTTGATGCTCATCGGTCCTGGAGCGCTCGCCTGATTTGGATTGGCTTGCAGCAAATGGGCAACCGCCGCGGCAATCGCTTCGGGATGCCAGATGATCCGGCGATGCCCTGCGCCTGACATGCTGACGAGCCGGGCGTCGGGCCAAGCGTCGGCAAGCACCAGCGACTCTGCATACGGGACTTCGCGATCCGCCGGGTCGTGCAGCAGCAGCGCGGGGTGGCGGAAGCCGTCGGCAAGTGCGCCCAGTTCCATGGAAGCGACGGGCTGCCCGATATGCTGTTCCACCAGCGCGAATAGCCGACCGGTATCCGCCGCCTTCAATCCGGCGGCGCCGGCCATGCGCCGGATGACGCGTTCCAACGATGCCGGTCCTGCGATATGGACGCTGGCTCGCACCCGCATGCCTTGCTGGAAGGCGTATAGGGCGGCCGGCGAGCCGACGGAATGGGCGATCACGCCGTCGAACGATCCGAATTCCTTGGCGATGGCCAGTAGCGCCTTGCCGTAATGGACCACACTCGATGATGTGCCGCTGGATGCGCCGTGGGCCGGTCCATCGAATGCCCAGACCTGAAATTGCGCGCGACACAGCGGCCCGACGAATTGCCCCAAGTGGCTGGCTCGGCTTTCCCATCCGTGGACGAGCAGTATCCGAGGGCCTGTCGATCCCCATGACCACCCGGACAGGGTGTTCCCGTCCACCCGGAGTGAACGCGGCGTGCCTGTGCCGAGCAACTTTGTTTCCGCTTCCGTCAATTCCGCACGGCGCGGTTCGCACAGCCAGCTAAAAATATCCGCAACGTTCATGTCAGGCGTCCTCGCTTTCTTCATATGATGTGTATAATACTATAGGACGCAACCGCATATTTGCGCTTCAATTTTGTGGGGCCGTTCGCTTCCTCGGCCACTCCGGGACCCACCAGCATCAACAGACACCGAGCATTGCCATGAGATATTCGAAGGAACACAAGGCAGCAACACACGCCCGCATCGTGCATAAGGCCAGCCAGCGATTTCGCACGGAAGGCATTGACACTGTGGGCGTGGGGAGCCTCATGCAAAGCCTTGGCCTGACCGTGGGCGGCTTTTATGCCCATTTCGAGTCGAAAGAGGATTTGATTGCGCAAGCGTGCCGGTTAGGATTCTCGGAGACGAATGCCCGCTTCAAGGCATACGTCGAAACGAAGCCTCCCGGGAAGCAGTTTGCCGCGCTCGTTGATGCCTATCTCTCCCAGCAGCACCGTGACGAGCCTGATATCGGGTGCTTTGCCGCGGCGACCGGCGCAGAACTGGCCCGTCACCCCGATCCGACGCGCGTCGCATTGGCCGACCAAGTCGATGCGTGGATCGGCGTGATCTCCCTGGCCATGGAGAATGACAAGCTCGACGGCCCGGTCCGCGGCATCGCCGGGACGCTCGTCGGCAGTCTGATCCTGGCGCGCGCCACGCCGGATCAGGCGATGTCGGAGGCCTTCCTCGCGTCGGGCCGCCAGGCCGCTTTGGCCAGCGTGCGGCCACGCTCGACCTGATCGATCCGGCGTTCGGGCGTGTAAAGTGCGCGGCCTGCGCGGCAATTTTCATTACCAGTCGGCCCCACAAACAGCAGCACCAGGAGTACGCTGCTGTTCAGCGCCGCCAAACGGAGCAAACGCCACGGTCGCCCGGCGCGTACCACTGCCGCGTCAATGACCGCCATAACAGATTCGCGCGCAGCACATACAGCAGCGACACGGTGACAGGCCCCCCCGCACTTGCGCTCAGACCGCCCCGATTCGGTGACCGGGGCGAAAGCCATGTGTCCGGGCCGACCACACGACAGATGCTCCCAGCAACGCCAGCATCGCCAATACCCACGGCAGGACGACTGGTCCTTGGCGCTCCAGCAGTACACCGCCCGCGAAGCCGCCACCGGCCACGGCCAGATTAAAAACGGTCACCAGCATGGACTGCGCCACGTCGGCGCCGTCGCCAGCCGCATCCGCCAGCGCGGTTTGCAGTAAGGTCGGGGCACCACCGAAAGTCAGCCCCCAGGCGCCAACGCCGAACAGCACGGCGGCGGTCGAATCACCCGAAAGCCCCAGCACCATGGCTGCGACGGTGAACACCATCAGGCTGAGCAACGTCAATCTGCGCAGCCAACGATCTACCAGTGCGCCAGTTATCCAGATACCAGCGATGGAAGCCACCCCGAATAACAGCAATACCGCATCCACTCGCTGTCCCAGCCCGGCGGAGGAGAGGAAGGGCGCGATATAGGTGTAGAGAACGTTGTGCGCCAGTATCCAGACGAACAACGCCATCAGCACGGGCCGGATGCCCGGCGTGGTGGCGATGCGCCGCAATGGCAGACGCTGCCTGGCTGCCTGCCCCTCGAAGTCAGGCACCGCCAGCCGCACCCAGGCAAACAGCAGCAGCGCGACAGCGGACATGGTCCAGAACACACCGCGCCAATCGAGCAGCGTGCCCAGCCAAGTTCCCAGCGGCACGCCGATGCACAGCGCAATGGGCTGTCCCAACCCCGCCACCGCCAGCGCCCGCCCCTGCAAGCGCTGCGGTACCATGCGCCGCGCATAACCAGCCAGCAGCCCCCACACCACGCCTGCGGCCATGCCGGCGACAAAGCGCGCGGCCAAAATCAAGCCGTAATGCGTGGCCATGGCCGTGATGGAGTTGAAAACCAGCAGTCCGCCGATGGCTGTCAGCAACAGCGGCCGGCGTCTCCAGCTGCGCGTGGCTGCGATGACCGGGATGGCAGCGAGCACCGAGCCCAGGGCATACAACGTTACCAATTGGCCTGCCAAGGTGTCGGAAATGCCCAAGCCCGCGCTGATCTGCGGCAGCAGGCCAGCGGGCATGGTCTCCGTCATGATGGCAAGGAAGCCCGCCATCGTGAAAGCCAGTAGTTTCCATACCGGCAAACGTCCAGCGGACGTCGTGTGTTCATGACGATTCATGCGTAATGGCTCCATTGCCGCTCAGGCCAGATAGGACGCGGCCATGTCTTTGGCGCCGTGCCCAGCGGCCAAGGCGCGCTCAAAGCGTTGGAGCCCCGCTTGGGCCGCATCCAGTCGCACACCGCTTTGCGCGGCGGCATCCATCACCAGCCTCGCATCCTTAGCGGCATTGGCAATGGAGAAGCTGGTGGCGTAGTTGTCGGCCAAGATGGCAGCTGCCTTGGCCTGGAAGTAGCCGCTGTCCATGGGGCCGCCCGTGACCACATCGACGACCAGCGCCGGATCAACGCCCAGCCCCGTGGCAAGCGCCAGACTTTCGGCCAGCCCATGGGTCAAGGCGAAGGCCCAGTTATTGAGCGCAAGCTTCAGGCGGCTGCTGGCGCCCGGTTGCTCGGCGACCCACAAAGTGCGTTTGCCAATCGCTTCAAAGACCGCTTGCACCGTTTCGCGCTGTGCCGTGGGGCCGGACGCCAGTACGACGAGCTGTGCCATCTCGGCAGGCTGACGCGTACCCTGCACCGGAGCGTCGTAGAACACCAATCCATGCTGCCCGGCCCAGTCTGCCAGCGACGTAATGGCGTCAACTCCGACCGTGCTCAGTTGCAGCCAGATCGCGCCTTGGCGCAGTGCCGGCGCCGCCGCCAGCATGGCCTCCTGAACGCTGCGCCCATCATTGAGAACGGTCACGATGATGTCCGCATCCTGGACCGCATCCGCGGGGCTGGCGCAGGCCTCTACGCCATCTGCGGCCAATGCCTGTGCCTTGCCTGCGGTGCGGTTCCAGGCACGCACCTTGAAGCCGCGTTTATGCAGATTGCGCGCGACAGGGGCGCCAATCAAGCCAGTGCCCAGAACGGCAATCGTTGGGAATGTTTGGGTGTTCATAAAACTCCTTTCAAAAAATTATATGGGAACGCGCGTTCCAGTTAAAGGCAAATAAAAACCCGAAGCGTGCGCCAATGCGCAATAGCTCCGGGTTGGCGCTACAGCGTGCCGAGTGCGACGTCGATCACATCCAACAAAGACTGACGCCGCAACCTCTGGGGAGTGCCTTTACTCAGCACCCGCATGCCTTGCATGGTGTTGACGAAAAAGCGCGCCAGCGCACGCGGATTTTTCTCGGGCGCGACCTCTCCTGCCTGCTGCCCGCGCCGAATCAGAGCTTCCAGCGCCTTTTGCAGTCGTTGCAGGTTATGCGCAACCAGTTCGGCGACTGCCTCATCACGGCCTGCCAGTTCAAGCGTGGCGTTGGCCACAAGGCAGCCGCGCCGCTGCGGATCGTTTAGTTCGTTGTCTGCGATGGCAACCAGCAACTGCCGGATCAATGTATGCGGCGAGCCGGGACCGGACAACAGTTCAACATTGGCGGTCGTCACCGCCGCGTAACGGCGCAGCGCCTGCTGGTACAGCCCTTCCTTGTTCTCAAACGTGCTGTAGAGGCTGCTGCGCGACAGTCCGGTGCCATCGACCAGGTCTTGCACTGAGGTCGCGGCATAGCCGCGTTGCCAGAACACCTGCATGGCGGCGTCAGCAATCTCGTCTGGCTCAAACTCTTTGGTACGCACGGACTCACCTTTTCTGGAATGATCGTTCCCGCTAATGTAAGGTGTTCTTTCTTGACCGTCAAGCGCATCGTCATCGGATAACCGGCCCACCTGCGGCGCAACCTCCCAAGGCATCGCGCCGCCGTGGATCGTTGCCCCTAAGCCCTCACGACGGGCACGAAAACACCCGCGGTGGAGCCCACCCAATGAACGGCAGCTCCTGGCCGCTTGAGGAGGACGGATCGACCGCGCCACTATCCGATTTCGCACTGCATGGTAGCCAGCCGCGCCAGCATGACGAGGCTGCGCGATTGATCCAAGCGGCAATCGTCCGTCATCCAAAGCGTCCATTCGGGGCTGCGGGCATGCCACGCTACTTCCCCGCGCGCGCGACACGTTGGGACACCCGTCGCCGTCTACGACAAGCTGGTGCGGCTTATCCGCAGCACCGGCTCGCCCTCGCAAGGCCGGATGCTTGCAGCCATTGCGTCTGGTCGGGCGTCACACTTACGCTGTCCGCGGGGTGCGCGTGGTGCCTTGTTTCAGCCAGTCTTGACGCGTTTGATAATAGTCATACTCTTCGCCCGGTTGGCCTTTGAACGTCACTTGCCGCGGCGCGTCCGCGAGCCGCTCGAAGCCAAGCGACGCCAGCACGCCGATCGAGGGGACGTTCCTGACGTCGGTTGTCGCGCGCACGCACTGCAGGCCCAAGTCGCCCAACAGGTAGTCGAGCATCCCCGCTACGCCTTCCCTGGCGTAACCCCTGCCTTGGTGTTGCGGCGCGATGGTAAACCCGATTTCCGCGGTCAACGGGGCGGAGAAATGCACAGCAACGTCGCCGATCAATGCGTCGGAGTGCCTGTCGGCCACCGCGATCTGATACCACTCTCCGTGCAACCCGAACGCTTTGCTCGAGAGATCGGCGAAGAGCATCAACGCCTGTGCGTAGGAATACGTCGTCCAACTTTGGTAGCGGGCGACTTCGGGATGCTTCCTGTATTCGACGAAGGGCTCCAGGTCAGAAAACTGGAACGGCCGCAGCCGACAGCGCTGCGTGACAATGTCTTCGAAGACAGTGGCTTTCGCGGCGGACCGCGGTAAGGGGTTCTCCCGCTGCGCTGGGGGTTTCATGTAAGCGTTCCTTCAGTATTGCGTGTTGCCGATAAGCGAGCACCCTTCCGTGGGTTGGCGCAATGCCAGTGGTCCGAGTCCCCGGTCGGGGGCGCGCAGCCGTTCTGTTTGCCGCCGTATTGCGCGTGATGGCATCCAACAGCTTCTGAACCGCATGGTAGACACGCTCTCAGGGGTTGGCGCAACGGCGAGCTGCTGGCCTTGCGCGCGCTTTATGCGGCGCGCGAGCGCAGCAATTGCAACCGCGTCCAGCCGTTGGCATGGAGGGGCGTCGTGGAGCGGCTTGCCCAGGGCGACCATTGTCCTTAGCAGCTAAGTTAGCGCCGACCGATCGAAAAATGCGTTAGGCAGGGGGATGCCCGGCAAGTGACTTCGTCATGAAGACGCTCAGCGGGTGCTCCGGGTACGTGCCGAACGGTCCGCAGCGCGCAAAACCCTGTTTGGCATAGAAGGCCAGCGCTTCTGGCTGGTACGGACCGGTTTCCAGCATCAGCGTGCGACAGCCCCGAGCCAATGCGGCGATCTCAAGCAGCCCGCAGATGCGTTGCGCGACCCCTTGTCCTCGGGCTTCAACGCGCAAGTACATGCGCTTGACTTCGCCATAGCCCTCCTCGAGCACGACCGCCCCACAGCCAACGGCCGACCCATTGCTTTCTCGCGCTACCGCAAACAGCACGTTGGGCTGAGCGAGCGACCCAATGTCGAGCGCATACCGCGCTTCCGCCGGGTAGAGCGTGTCCTGGTAGGCATCGAGCTCGGCGATAAGCGCGATGATCTCCGGTTGGTCCGGCGGTTCGAGTGCAATGTTCATGAGGCCGTCTGATCTTTAACGTTTCGAATGACAAGCGGCGGAGCTGCTGGTGTTCGTTGCAGAGTTAGGCACTCTGCTTTGCGCTATGCACTGCTTTTTCGCCCGTCGCAAAGGACGCTTTCCGGATACGCCCGTTCACGACCTCGTACACACACAACATTTCAAGTGAGCCGAGCCCCTCGGGAAAATTCCGCGTAACCATTTCCGCATCGGCCACGATATTGCCCACTACGAGCCGGGACATCAGCTTGGCATGAAGGTCCGGTTCCCCGAACCTTGCGATAAATCGTGCGCGAAGTTCGTCATGCCCCTTTGCTAGCAATTCGCCATGCAAAGCGTAATGCTCAGCATCGACCGCGTATGTATTGAGCAACCGTTCGATATCTTTAGCGTTGTAGGCCTCAAGCTGCTCTTGCACTATGTAGACAGGCGATGTAGATTGCATGACCGTTTCGAAATCCAAAAATTGCCCAAAGTAGATACGTGGCTTGTTATAAATCGGGAACGCCAACCTACTATGGGCCTGTTGCCCAACATTGCGTTCCTTTGTCGCGCGAAGGCGCCTACAGCGAGAACTGGGCTGTCACACGGCAAAGACTGCGCAGGGACTGTCGGATCCCATCGCCCTGAAGCAGTCGCTGCTCCTTCCATGAGACGGCCATTCAATGTGAGTCACTTAAGTCGATGCATCCGGTGCATCCGCAACGGCTTCCTGGCGCGTACTCATCCCATTCGCGAACAATTTCAGCAGATGCCCCGATACGGATTCCGGCATTTCGATCATTGGCCAATGCCCGCACTGCGCCAGATGGATGACCTGCGTGGCGCCGAAACGATCGGCAAACGCGTGACCGATATAGGTGTCGCGGTCCCCCCAGATCACCAGCGACGGCACCCGTGCCGCCAGCGCGCGCAGCCGCACGTCCCACTGTGCAAACTTTTCCGGATCCAGACCGCGATAGAGCCGCAGAACCATGCGGCGTACTGATCCCGTAAAGTCGCGATAGGTGGCGTTGATATGGGCGCGGCTTGGCTTGTTCATCCCCGAGTTCGAACGCATAGCCCGCGTGAGCCCGGACTGCGAGGTGAGGACTTGCAACAGTTCGCCTAGGATCGGCGTGCGGCAAATACGCCCATACCGATGCCAACGGTACTCGGACTGGAACACCGTGTTCATTATCGCGATGCTGCGGATCTTATCCTGATGGCGCACCGCCCAGGCGAGGCCGTATGGTCCGCCGATATCATGGACGACCAGATGCGCCGGCTCCGTGATGCCAAGCGCCACCAGGAAGGCATCCACAAAATCCGCCATCTGGGTCAAGGTGACCTGGAATCCTTCCGGAACCTCAGATTGGCCGAAACCCGGCAAGTCGGGCGCGATGCACCGACAACTGCCGCCCACGGCGGCGATGACGTTATCCCACACCGCGTGCGAGTCGGGTATCCCATGCAGGAAAAGCGTTGGGATTCCTTTGCCGGAATCCGTGAAGTGAATCTTTGCGCCTTGAACGCTGACGAACATAGTCGCCTCCATCTGTAGTCAAGCCAGTACAGCGAATCCCGGTCGGCACCGCTTACACGTGCTGATCGGCCTTCAGCCGCCCGGCGAAGTAGGCCAGAATTTCATCGCGCGCCGCGAGCGTCGGCTGTCCCGCCGCGTCGACCAAGTGCGCAGTGACCACGCTGTGCGGGCAACCCACCACGTTGGCAAAGAACGGCGGCGTGTCAGGATTGGCTGCGCTGTCCGGCAGCACGCGAGGCACGAATCGCTCTCCCAAGGCCTTGGCATAGGCGGCGAACCGCTGCCCGGTGCAGAACCGGTCGCCTTCGAAGCGATACGCCAGCACTTGCAGGTCTTCTTTATCGAGCCGCTCCCGCACGGTGGCCAGCTCGTGCGGCGCAATCTCGAGGCCTGCCGGATCGTTGAGTGGCAGGGACGGTTGGCAGAGTACCGGTGCCAGCACGGCGGACTCCAGCATCATGCTCAGCGCGAAATTTCCGGTGAAGCACATGCCGATCGCCCCCACGCCAGGGCCGCCGCATTCGGTGTGCGCCAGACGCGCCAGCGCTCGCAGCCAGGCGGAGACCGGACTGGAGGCGTCGGCGGCCAGGGCGTTGAATTCGGCGCTGACGCAGGCACGCCGAAACACGGCCACGCCTTCCTCGGCATCCGCCACGGCTCCATCCCGGCCGAACAGGGACGGCATGTAGACCGTGAACCCCGCGTCCCGGACCCAGCGCGCAAAGCGGGCGACATGCGGGCTGATACCTGGCATTTCCGCCATGACGATCACGGCCGGGCCCTGCCCTGCCACGTGCACCGTCTTCTGCACGCCGTTCAGCTCAATGGCACGATGCTCAAAGTCCTGCAGCGGATCGTCTTGATCGAGCCGGCGCACCGGCCGAAGGGCTGTCTTTTCCATTGTTTCCTCTCTGCATGTATTACCGATGAACCAGTATGGCGTGCGGTGTCGTCGGAAGGAACGGTCAAACGTGACATGTTTAATGCCATAATGGACAAATGAAGAACATTGTTATCTTGGCGTTGGACGGCATGATGGATTCGGGGCTCGCCATCACCCTCGACGTATTGCGCACGGCCGCCGCGTTGCAGTCAAACAGCGGCCTGGACATACGCGTGGCCGGATATGGAAAGTCTGTGGGGGCCGGCAGTGGCATGCAGCTGGCATGCGACCTGCGGTTGGGCGATCCGGCGAAGTGGCCCGTGCGGCCGGACTGGATCGTCGTCCCGGGCATGGGCATGACGTCCGACGCGGCGGCATCCGAACGGCTGCAACAGCGCGATGCGCGCGCCGCGATGGCGCTGCTGCGCAGCCTGCCCGGCTCCACCCAGCTGGGCGTCGCCTGTTCATCCGTGTTTCTGCTAGCCGAAGCCGGACTGCTGGCCGGGTGCCGCGCCACGACCACATGGTGGCTGGCGTCGGTTTTCCGCCGTCGCTACCCGGATGTTCGCCTCGATGAAACGCGGATGCTGGTGCGCGACGGTCGTTTCCTCACCGCAGGATCCGCCTTCGCGCAGCTCGACCTGATGCTCGCCATCGTGGGCGAGCTCGGTGGCGTGTCGGCCGCCGAACTCTGTGCGCGCTATCTGCTGATCGACCAGCGACCTTCGCAAGCGCGTTACATGGTGCCGACCCACACACAGCAGGCGGATCCTACGGTGGCAGCCGCCGAGCGCTGGATCGACGCCCATCTGGCCGAACCGGTCAGCATCGCAGAACTGGCCGCGGCGCTGGCACTCTCCCCGAAAACGCTGTCACGCCGCGTGCATGCCGCGGTCGGCATCAGCCCGCTGAAGCTGGTGCAGCGGCGGCGCCTGCTGCAAGCGGCGCACCTGCTCCAAACCACGCGCCTGAGCATTGACCGCATCGCCTCCCGGGTCGGCTACCAGGATGGAACAGCACTGCGCAAGATCATCAAACGGGAATTCGGAACGACGCCAGCGGCGCTGCGGAGTCATGGGCAGTGACGGGCTTGACGCCAAGCAGATGCCCATTCGCCTGCCCCCGGCGCCGGTCCTGGTCGGCGCGAGCGGAAAAGGCGCGAAGAGTGTCTTGCCGGTTATTCTTCAACATCTTCGTCCGCCGACCACACCATGGTTTGCACCGTGATGTGCGGGTGGCTGGCCAGGGATTCGCGTTCATCGACGAAAACGAAGCCTTGCTTGCGGTAGAAACGGGCGGCCCTGATGTTGTCCGGGGCGACTGCCAGGAAAATCCGGTGATACCCGCTCTCCCTAGCGCGCGCCTTGACCGCAGCCACCAGGCGCTCGGCGGCGTCCGACCCGCGCATCCGCGGCGCGACCCACATCCCAATCAGGGTGTAGCGCTGCGTGCGACTGAGGCCGCCGCCGATCATCCCGACCGGTTCGCCCGCCACGCACGCCAGCCAGAATTCCGTCCCCGTCGCTCCTGCGGCGTACTCTTGCCATTGCGCGACGGTGTAGTGGGCGGCCGTCTCGAAGCGCACGCCGAACGCGGCGGGAGAATCCGTCAGCGCCGCCAGACGCACGCGCTTCAACAGTCGCCATTGCGTCGCTTCGGTCCTTCGAACTTCCATGCTCTTCCTCACAGTTGCAGGCGGCGGCCCGGCACAGCCCGTCGATGAGCTCATCGGCGACGATCTGACGGTCTCACACGGAGAACGCCAGCGTTTGCCCGTCAGCTGGAATGTATAGGCGACTATCTACACCGGCACGCACGGCGGCTGCGTGCAGATCGGACCGCTTGACCGGGCAATGACTCAGCGCTTCCAGGTGGTTGGCGACCACGACGCCTGTGGTGGCACGCGTCAGCGCAATGACCTCGTCCGTCCCCATAATAATCTCCTGCCCCATATCGAACCTGGCGCCCCCCGCCGGGACCAGCGCGACGGCCGGCTGGTGATGCGCGACGAAGTCGAGGACGTCGCGCGTCAGCACCGTGTCGCCGGCGATATACAAGGTGGGCTCGCCCGGCAGTTCGAGGAAGTAGCCCACGCCGTGTTCCATCAGGAGCCCCACCGCGCCCCGGCCATGCCGGCAGGGCACGGTGCGAAGGCGCCCGCCCAAGAACGGCTGCGGGACATGATGCGCTGCCGGCAAGGGCGCGACGTTCAGGCCGCGCTGGCGCAGATACGCCGCGTCATGCGGAGTGCACACGACCGGGATCTGCCGCTCGCGCAGCCAGCGCTTGCCGGCCCCATCGAGATGGTCGAAATGCCCTTTCTGGCAGTGGGTCAGCAGGCAGTGGGTGATCGAGGCCAACAGCGCGTCGGCGTTCGCCGGCAAGTTGACGACCGGGTTGCGCTCGCGCCGGCCAAACACCTTCAGGGGCGGTAGCGCGCCACGCGGCGCGAGCATCGGGTCGATCAGCAGGCGGTGTGCGCCGAAGTCAATGAGGG
>SPQI01000147.1 GCA_004570315.1 Oxalobacteraceae bacterium OM1
GTTCGAGCCGCAGGTCATGGCCGATGCCGGCTTCGATTACCACGGCATCGGCCGTTCCATCCTGAACAAGCCATGAACGAGATTGCGATGAAGACGGCACAGGCGCGCCTGCTCGTGGTCGGCGACGTGATGCTGGACCGCTACTGGTTCGGCGATGTCAGCCGCATCTCGCCGGAAGCTCCCGTGCCGGTGGTACGGGTCGAGCGCCGCGAAGAGCGTCTCGGCGGCGCGGCCAATGTCGCCCGCAACGCGGTCGCGCTCGGCGCACAAACGGCGCTGCTCGGCGTCGTCGGCCAGGACGAGGCGGGCGATGCAGTGCAGAAGCTGCTGGCGGATTTGAACATCAAGGGCTTCCTCAATCGCGACGCGGCCAACCCGACCATCATCAAGCTGCGCGTCATCGGTCGGCAGCAGCAGCTGCTGCGCATCGATTTCGAGAATCCGCCCGGCGACGAAGTCCTGCGCGACAAGCTCACGCAGTTCAACATGCTGCTGCCGGAATACGACGTGATCGTGCTGTCGGATTACGCCAAGGGCAGCCTGGTCGACGTCGCCCACATGATCGATGCGGCGCGTGCGCTGAAGAAAACCATTCTCGTCGATCCGAAGGGCGACGACTTCAAGCGCTACAAGGGCGCGACCATCCTCACGCCGAACAAGTCCGAGCTGCGGCACGTCGTCGGCCAGTGGAAGGGCGAGGAAGATCTCACCACACGTGCGCAGAACCTGCGCGCCGAGCTGGGACTGGAAGCACTTCTGCTGACGCGCTCGGAGGAGGGCATGAGCCTCTACACCGCGCAGGACGTCGTGCACATCCCGACGGTCGCGCGCGAGGTGTACGACGTGTCGGGCGCAGGCGATACGGTGATTGCGACGCTGGCGACCATGCTGGGTGCCGGCGTGCCGCTCGGTGACGCGGTGGCGATTGCGAATCGTGCCGGCGGCATCGTGGTCGGCAAGCTGGGCACGGCGACGGTCACTCGCGAGGAGCTGTTCGGCTGAGTGCGGACGCGAGTTGTCGACGCGTCAACCGTTTCGTTGTCAATTCGTTAACGCGAGCGAGGCGCAATGTCGCGGCTCGTTTGTCAACCAACGGAGAAACATCGAAATGTTCAAGAAAGTTGTGCTCGCTCTCGCTGCTCTCATCGCCACCATGGGCATCGCCTTTGCCCAAGTGGACGTCAACAAGGCCGACCAGGCCGCGCTCGACGGCGTGAAGGGCATCGGCCCGAAGCTGTCGAAGACCATCCTCGACGAACGCAAGAAGGGCGGCGAATTCAAGGATTGGGCCGATCTCGAAGGTCGTGTGAAGGGTGTGGGGCCGAAAAGCGCAGTCAAGCTGTCGGACAATGGCCTCGTCGTAAACGGCAAGTCGCGCACCGGCGCGGCCGGCGCCTCCGCAAAGGCCGAGAAGGGGGAGAAGTCCGCCAAGGCTGGCAAGGAAGAGCGCCACGCCAAGAAGGACGACGCGAAGAAGTAAGGCCGGCTCCTGCCGCCAAGCCCCGCCTCGCCGCGGGGCTTTTCTTTTGGAGCGGCGCCCGGCCACGCCGGATACGCGTGCCCGCTGCTCCGATTACAATGGCTGTTTAGGCATCCCCACCCACATTTCCAGTCATGGCTTACCTCACCATCGAAGACACCATCGGCAATACCCCGCTGGTGCAGCTCAAGCGCATTCCCGGCGAAGACGCCGCGCGTCGCAACAACGTCATCCTCGGCAAGCTGGAGGGCAACAACCCAGCCGGCTCGGTGAAGGACCGTCCGGCGCTGTCGATGATCAAGCATGCGGAGGAGCGTGGCGACATCAAGCCGGGCGACACGCTGATCGAGTCCACCAGCGGCAATACCGGCATCGCCCTTGCGATGGCGGCCGCCATGCGCGGCTACAAGATGGTGCTGATCATGCCGGAGAACTTGAGCGAGGAGCGGCGCCAGAGCATGGCCGCCTACGGCGCGAAGATCGTGCTGACGCCGAAGACCGGCGGCATGGAATATGCGCGCGACCTGGCCGAGCAGATGCAGAAGGAAGGGCAGGGCATCATCCTCGACCAGTTCGCCAATCCGGATAATCCGCGCTCGCATTACGAGACCACCGGGCCGGAGATCTGGCGCGATACCGAAGGGCGCATTACCCATTTTGTGAGCGCGATGGGCACCACCGGCACCATCATGGGCGTGTCACGCTATTTGAAGGAAAAGAACCCGGACATTCGGATCATCGGTGCGCAACCGGAGGAAGGCTCGCAGATTCCGGGCATCCGCAAGTGGCCGGAAGCCTATATGCCCCGCATTTACGACAAGGCGCGGGTCGATCAGCTGGAATACGTCAGCCAGGCGGCGGCCGAACACATGGCGCGCCGCATGGCGATGGAAGAGGGCATCTTCTGCGGCATTTCGGCGGCGGGCGCCTGCGAGGTCGCGCTGCGCCTCTCGCAGACGGTGGAGAACGCGACGATCGTCTTCGTCGTGTGCGATCGCGGCGACCGCTATCTGTCGACGGGGGTATTCCCGGCCTGAGCGGTACACACGGCCCGGATGGTCAAAAAAAAAACGCGGCTGTTCAGGCCGCGTTTTTCATTGGTGCCGCCGATATCACTCCATCGACTCGTCGCCGGATTGGCCCGATTGTGCCAGGGGCTCCTTCGGCTTGAACTGCTTGTCGCTGATGCGGAATTTGTCGCGGCGGTCACCCATGAGGATGCGCAGTTCCTTGATGCTCAGATCGCTGACTTCGTGCATGCGGATCAGCAGCGACGCGCCCACCGGCAGGCGGCGATGGCGGATCTTGCTGATGACGGGCGGCGCGACTTCCAGTGCGCGCGACAGTGCAGCGTCGTTCTTGAGATTGAGCTTCTCGATCAGCGCGTCGAGCAGGTTGTTCGGGTCGTAATTGACCTGATCGGCGAGCCGGGTGCTCTTGGAAGGATTGTCTGATTGAGTAGTCATAGTCTCAAAGGTTTTTGTATTGCAATGTTGTTGTACAGGAAAATTGCGACAGTGTTCACGTCTTGAAACACTTTCTGACAATTTTTCCTACCTCGCGGCGCAATGTGTTTGAGGGCTATGCGCAGACACATCCATCCGTCTAGTCACATTGCATGTTTGCAATATAGTTAAAAAATTTCAAAAATGCAATATTGCCGGTGTGATTGCTTTGCCAATGCGCAACATCGATGCATCGGCGGGAACGGCGCACGCTGACAGCGTAGCCAAGGCTTGGCGATGGACGTTTGAGGGGGCACAAGGCAAACCCGCACGTTTGCATATTTGCCGGCGGCCTGGCCCGGTGCGATGACGTACCGCTACGTTTTGGCTTTTGCCCCGACCCGCAAGGCGTTCCAGCCGGCAGGCCCCAGGCGCCGCAACGTGTCCATGTTCCGCTCGAAGATGTCGGCGGCGTCCGGGAAGGCTTCCACGGCGCGGTCGATGCTGTCTTCGCGCAGCAGGTGCAGGATAGGATAGGGCGAACGGTTGGTGTAGTTGGTGATGTCGTCGGCCGACGCATTGGCGAACTGGTAGTCCGGATGGAAACTTGCCACTTGCAGCTTGCCGTCCAGTCCGAGCGCGGCCAGCGTGGCGTCCGCGACGTCGAGAAAGTGGTTGTAGTCGAGGAAGTCGTTCAGGACGTGCGGATGGATCAGCAGGGTCGTGTCGATCTCGGCCGGGTCGGCGGTCGCCAGGCTCTCAAGCTCGCGTACCAGGTCGACTTGCAGCGCGTCCGTATCGCGCGCTGCACTAACGACATAGCGCACTTGTCCCTTCACCTGCACCGACTTCGCAAACGGGCAGAGGTTAAGCCCGATGACGGCCTTGTCCACCCAGGCGCGCGTGGCCGCGATGACCTCGTCATCGCTCGGCGCTGCGGGTGGCTGCTGCTGGGGCATCGTTGCTTCCTTCGATACGGAAGGCGCATTATGCCAGCCCGGCGCGCATGGCGCCGCGCGGCGCTTTGCGGTACATTGCGCGCTCACTTCAATCAGGAACGATCATGGCGCTCAAGGCCACCATCTTCAAAGCCGATCTCAACATCGCCGACATGGACCGGCATTACTACGGCAGCCATGCGCTGACGATCGCGCGGCACCCCTCGGAGACTGACGAGCGCATGATGATGCGCGTCCTGGCCTTTGCCCTGCACGCAAGCGAATCGCTCGCCTTCGGCAAGGGGCTCAGTGCGGACGACGAGCCGGATCTCTGGCAGAAGGACCTGACCGGCGCCGTGCAGCTCTGGATCGACGTCGGCCAGCCGGACGAGCGGCGCCTGCTCAAGGCTTGCGGACGGGCCGAGCAGGTCGTCGTCTATTCGTACAGCGGCACGCAGGTATGGTGGGGCCAGATGGGATCGCGCCTGGAGCGGGCGCGCCAGCTGAAGGTGTATGCGGTCGCGCCCGAAGCCAGTCAGGCGCTCGGCGCGCTGGCGCAACGGACGATGCAGCTGCAATGCACGATTCAGGACGGACAGGTGTGGTTCACCGCCGGCGAGGCCTCGGTGCACCTCGAGCCGGTGCTGCTGAAGGATGCCGCAGGACCGGCCTGAGTTTCTGGGCAAGGATCACACGCAGGGCGTCGCGCGCACCGCGGTCACCGCCGCCACTTCTCTGCCGGCCTGGTCGAGCTGAATGTCGATGAAGTTGCCCGTCGTCGGATCGATCAGTGCCGCGATGCAGGTGCCGGCAGTCGACTGCACGTTCACGATGCGGATGCGCATGTCGCCGAAGGCCGCCACGTTCTGGCCAGCCAGCAGGCAAAAGGCGCGGTTCTCGCGGCCCGTCTGGAAGTTGTAGAGGCAGCCGTTGTCGGCGTAGAAGCTGAAGGCGTGGTTGCTTGCGTCCACCACCCGCTCGCCGCTCACATTGCCGGGCCAGTCGATGAAACCGGCGTCGTCGAACGCCGAACCGAAGGTCGTTCCGAACCCGAACGACACGTAGCCGCCGCAACCGGCCAGCAGGGCCGGCAACAACAGCGACGCGATCCGAAATCGCATGGCATTTCTCCGCGGTCACGTCATGCTTGCAAGCGTGGCACTTCGACACCGGCATTTTGATGACCGATGTCAAACCCGGCCCACGATGCGCCTTCCTGCAACTCGCGCGGCCGGAAAACGACAAGGGCGCCATCCGGCGCCCTTGTGTCACGCATTACTTCTTGGTGTCCGCCATGCACTTCTTCATGTAGGACGTCTTTGCGGCGCCGGCCAGTGCCTTGCCGTTCTTGTCCATGGCCTTTTGCTCGCAGGCAGCTGCCGCGGAGTCCTTGCTGCCCCCCGCTTCGCATTTCTTCATGAAGGAAGTCTTGGCAGCGCCGGTCAACGGCTTGCCGTTCTTGCCGACGGCCTGGCTTTCACAGGACGATGCCGATGCGGATGCGCTGGCCTTGTCGGAACTCGATGCCGACGAGGAAGATTGGGCGAAGGCGGCGCTGCTGGCGAAGACCAGGGCGGTCGCGGCGATGAAGAGAGGCTTGAACATGATGGTTGTCTCCGTGTTATGCAGGCACATGCCTAATCCAGCAACGATCCCCGCAGCGGCGGCGTTGACAGGCCAGTCATCGTAACGCGGACCCCGGCGGGCGGCATTGCGTTGCATCGTGCGATGCTTTGGAGGCAGGTATCGTGTCGCGCGGCAAGTCAAGGAGACGTGCCCGCGATCGCCGCCTCTTCCGCCAGGACGAGCGCAACGATCTCGCGCTTTTGCACTGCGGACAACTGCTTGATCCAGTACTCCAGACGCGATGCTTCGGACCTGTCCGCAGCCGGCACGGTGCAGAGCAGGCGGCGAGGCGGCCGCGCCCGCGTGTACCTGGCGCCCTTGCCGGCGGCGTGCGCCGCATACCTCGCCGCCACGTCGGTCGCAATGCCGGTGTAGATGCTGTTGTCGATGCATTCGATCAGGTACACGAACCAATTCGCCACGGTGCCGCCTCCAGGTAAGGCCGTCAGCATACCGCAGCGCCACGGCACGAACCGCCCGCGTTCAGCGGCCTCGGTGCAAGCCTACTTCGCGTCCTGGACCAGCTTCCACTTGCCGCCGTCGATCTTGACCATCACCTGCCCGCGCGCATCCAGGCCGTTGTGATTTTGCGGGGTCATGTTGAACACGCCTTCGGGGCTCACCACTTCCTTCATTCCTTCGAGGGCGTCGCGCATGGCGCTGCGGAACTCCGGCGTTCCCGGCGCAGCCTTTTTCGCGGCGACGGGAATTGTGGCCTCCAGCCAGTTCAGCGCAGTCCATGCGGTAGAGCCGAATTGCGAGCGGGTGCCCGCGCCGTATTTCGCTTCGTACTTCGTCACGTACTCGACGCCCGGTTTCTTCGAGGGATGGCTGTCGGGAAGCTGCTCGGCGACCAATACCGGCGACACGGCGAGGTAAGCGCCGTCCACATCCTTGCCGCCGACACGCAGGAAGTCGGCGTTGGCCACGCCGTGCGTCTGGTAGATCGTGCCCTTGTAGCCGCGCTTCACGAGTTCGAGATGCGGCGTCGCCCCTGGTGTGCCGAAGCTGAAGATGTACACGGCATCTGGATTGGCCGCCATCAGCTTCAACACCTGCGACGTCGCGGAGACGTCCTGCGGGCCGATGCGTTCGGTGGCAACGACGTTGATGCCTTTCGCCTGCGCCTGCGTGTTGAACGCCTTGAGGAAGCCTTCGCCGTAGCTCGTGGTCACGGCCACCACGCCAACCTTCTTGATATTGTGCGACTTCATGTGCTCGACCGCCTTCTCGACCGAGAGCGACTCCGGCGCCGCCATCTTGAACGCCCATTTGCGGGGACCTTCCTGCGGTTCCACGATGGCATTGCCGCCGCCGAGCGAAATGAGCGGCGTGGCACTGCGGCCGGCGGCCTCCATGATCGCGATCGACGGCGGCGTGACCGATGAGCCGACGATGACGTCGACCTTTTCCTCGTTGATCAGCTTCGAGGCCTGCTTTGCCGCTTCGGTCGGATCACTGTTGTCGTTCAGGATGACAAGCTTGAGCTTCTGACCGGCAATCTGTTGCGGCCACAGACGCACCGTGTTTTCCGCGGGCTTGCCCAGCGAGGCGGCCGGCCCGGTGAGCGACAGGATGACCCCGACCGTCACGTCGGCATGCGCGGCCGATACGCTGGCAAGGCCGGCGACGCTAAGGATCGCTGCGGCGGAAATGCGCGTCAGCCGGGCGGGGATGCGATGCATGTTCGTTGTCATGGGTCTTGTCTCCTAGTGGCATGTTGAACGGCGGGGTGCGCCGATTAAATGAAGCTCAGTGCGGATCGTGCGGGCCGCGCCGCGCACGTCTCCGTGGCGCAGCCGCTTACTCGACCAGGAACACGTCGAGCACCGCGGCATCCGGCCGGCGGATCGCCTTGCCGAGCGCCAGCACGGAATTCAAATGGGTCCACTGCGCTGCACTGGTCCGGAAGCGCATCGCGGTGCGAAAGTAGTACTCGCCCGGCGCGACGGCCTCGCCGGCAACCAGCCGTTGCATCACCTCGGGCGGTCCGTGCCGGTAGCCCCGGCTCTCGACCTCGACCAGCGCGCCGTCCGCGAGGCGCAGGACATACTGCGCTTCGATCTCCAGCGTGCCGTCCGGGCGCTGAACCTGCCAGTCGACGCCACCGGCCACGACGTCGCCGGCGAACGGTTCGCCTTCCACAGTGCCGCCCACGATGGGAACATAGCGCCGCTCGCCCCAGGGCAGCATGCCGAGCGAAACCACCGGTGCCACGCGGGCGGTGATGCGGCAGAGAAAGCGCAATCCCGGCGCGCCTTCGTTCGGATGGGTGTGCATGTCGTCCTCGCTCCGATTCAGCAGACCTCGAAGACATCGAGGATCACCGTTCCGCCCTCGCGGCGGCCCGTGTTGATGAATACGCTGTCGTTCAGCCACTGCAGCGCGCCGGACGGCGCGGTAAAGCGCATCACGCCGCGGAAGTAGGGTGGGTCGGAGGGTGTCGGCCCGGCGCGGCGGAGGCCGGTATTCTCGACCAGCAGCATGCCCGCCTCGCCCAGGTCGATGGCGTAGCGTGCGGTCAGCTCGATGGTGCCGTCGGAACGGACGGCCTGGATGTCGGCGCCGCCCGGCAGGATCGTGCCCGAGAGTCCCGACACCGACAGGGTGCCGCCGGTGATCGGAATGATGCGGCGCTCGGCGCCGGCCAGCTGGCCCAGGCCGATGGGCGGCTGGACCTGCACTTCGATGCGTCCGACGTTGCGCAGGGATGCGGACATGGATGGCTCCGGTGGCTGGCGATGATCAGGCGGGACGCGCGGCGGCGACCGAGTCCTTGTCGAACCCGGCCAGGCGCTTGTAGCGCAGGGAGATGGCTTCCAACTCGGCGCGCGGGATGACCTTGCCGATGTCGGCGAAGCCGTTCGGCGCGCGCTCCTCCGCCAGCTGCATGACTTGTTCCGGGCCGTTCATGCGGTTGCGCAGCACGATGCCCGCGGTGCGCGGCAGGCGCTCAGCTTCGTACTCGCGCAGCGCGTACAGCGTGTTGGGGTCGCTGCTCAGGCAATCGGTCAGGTAGCGGGCATCGAGAATGGCCTGGGCGCTGCCGTTGGAACCGATGGGGTACATCGGGTGGGCGGCGTCGCCGAGCAGCGTCACGCGGCCGAAGGTCCAGCGCGGCAGCGGGTCGCGGTCCACCAGGGGAAATTCGTAGACCGCTTCAGCGCCTTCGATGATCGCAGGGATGTCGATCCAGTCCCACTTCCAGTCCTGGAACGGTTCGCTGAAAACCGATTTGTCGACCTTTCGGTTCCAGTCGGTCTTCGGCAATTCACCGTTCGGCACGCGCAGCTCGGCGATCCAGTTGATCAGCGAGCGTCCCTGCTGCCGCAAGGGCTCGGAAATGGGATAGCAGACGAACTTTTGGTCCTGGTGGCCGGCCATGAACATGCTGCGGCCGTCCATGTAGGGTTCGCCTTCGGTGACCGCGCGCCACAGCATGCGGCCGGAGAAGCGCGGCTCGTCGCCGGTGGGATGGAGGAAGCGGCGGACGGCGGAATGGATGCCGTCGGCGCCGACGAGTACGTCGCCTTCCACCTGCACCTCGGCGCCATCCTCCCGCCGCACGAACGTGGCGATCACCTTGTCGGCGGGCTGCTCGAAGGACTGGAAGGCATGGCCGGCATGCACGCGATCCGCGCCAAGACGGGCGAGGGCGGCGTCGAGCAGCGCCATCTGCAGCTCGCCGCGGTGAATGGAAAATTGCGGGTAGTCATAGCCGGCGGCCCGGCCGCGCGGCTCGCGCCAGATTTCCTGACCTAGCTTGTTAAAGTAGGCGAGCGTCGAGGTCTCGATGCCCTTCGTCGCCAGGCACTCTTCCAATCCAAGGTCGCAGAGTTGCTTGCTCGCATGCGGCAGGAGATTGATGCCCACGCCGAGCGGCTTGATCTCGCCGACCGCCTCGTAGATGTCGACCTCGATGCCTTTGGCGTGCAGCATCAAGCCTAGTGTGAGTCCGCCGATGCCGGCGCCCGCGATGACGACCTTCATGTGTGTCTCCTAGTGATGCATGGCCTGCGCTGGGGAGTAGCTGCGAGGCCATCGTTCCGCAGTGTTATTGTTATAATGTATAACAGTTATATCGAAGAACACAAGGCGATTTTTGCGCTCGACCGGACAGGCCGGATATGCGTGCGGGTGGCTGCCGGGCAATGGGTATGCGGTGCAATAATTCGCGGGCATGACTGTTGCGAAGCGCTACAATATTCGATGACCGGCCGCGATCCATCATGGCGCAGGCCAATGCAATCGACATAGGTACAGGGGAAAGCTTTGGCACGCGGACGCAATTCGGATTCGAAGAACCAGGTCATCCATTTCAACGCCAGGATCGACGGAATCAACTACAACATCCTCGATGACCTGGTCGGCTATGCCGTGCGCCGCGCGCAGCTCTCCATCTATGAGGACTTTGGCGCGTCGCTGGCCGCGGAAGACATCACGCCGCAGCGCTTCTCCTCCCTCGTCATCATCGAGAACAATCCGGGTATTTCCCAAACGAAGCTGTCGGAAGTCATGGGCATTGCGCGCTCGGGCGTCGTTTCCATCATCGACCGCTTCGAGAAGGACGGCATGGTGGAACGCAAGGAATCGGACGACCGCCGTTCCTATAACTTGCATCTCACCAAGGAAGGCCAGCGGCAGCTCAAGCGCTACAAGAAAGCCGTGCAGGAGCATGACGATCGCATCTCCCAGGCGCTCACCGCGGCCGAGAAGAAACAGTTGCGCGAGTTGCTGCGCAAACTCTGCCTCTAGACAATCGCGCGTCTGTCGGACAGGCCTCGGCTTTCCAGCATGCCGTATCCGCCCGGCATTCCAAATGTTTGCGGCTGTTCATTCGTGGCTGCGCAAAGTCAGACTGCTTCCTTCCTCAAGGCAAAGCGCTGCGCCGGCGCGCTCCTCACACGACGCTTGCATAAGCCTGCCGATTTAATTATATTGAATAACTGTTATACGACAGAACAATAACAGTTCATACGCATCCTCCGCGGACCAGCCCGCGGTCGGCGTGCATGTGGATCAGGTGAGACAATCGGTGCATCGGTGCTGCGCCGCCTGCCGGCGCAATCGGCGCTTCCGCTGCAGGGCGGAGCGCCGTGAACCGGGCCCTCATGCCGACGGCAAGACCGCCGGCAGATGAATTGGAGGAGCAATGGACTGGCAGATCATGGGCATCCTCGCCCAGGACGGCGTCACTTCGGGCGCCGTTTACGCCTTGCTGGCGCTCGCGCTGGTGCTCGTGTTTTCCGTCACGCGCGTCATCCTGATTCCCCAGGGCGAATTCGTGTCCTTCGGCGCCCTGACGCTGGCATCGATCCAGAACGGCGTTGCACCTGCACTCACCTGGCTGGTCCTCGTCCTCGGCGCACTGGTCTTCGTCATGGAGGCCGTCGCGTCCTGGCGCAGCGCGGGCGGCCGGCTCGAAGCGAGGCCGCTGCTCGGCGCCGCCGGACGCTATCTGCTGTTCCCTCTCGCGCTGCATCTCGTGGTTCGCGTCCTGCCGTTGGCGACGATGCCAATGGCGCTGCAGGCGCTGCTGACGATGCTGATCGTGATTCCCATGGGCCCGTTGCTGTATCGCGTCGCCTACCAACGCCTCTCCGAAGCGACGACCCTGGTGCTGCTGATCGTGTCGGTCGCCGTTCACCTGTTGTTGACCGGCGTCGGGCTGCTGGTGTTCGGCGCCGAAGGTTCGCGCACCAAGCCCTTCAGCGATGCCGCGTTCGACCTGGGCGGCGTGCCGCTGACCGGGCAGGCGCTGAGCGTGGTCGTGATTTCGCTGCTGCTGATCGTGGCGCTCTATCTGTATTTCGACCGCACGCTGTCCGGCAAGGCCTTGCGCGCGACGGCGGTCAATCGTCTCGGCGCGCGCCTGGTGGGCATCGGCACCAACCAGGCCGGCAAGCTGGCGTTCACGTTGGCGGCGGCGATCGGTGCGCTGTCCGGCATCCTGATCGGCCCGGCCACCACCATCTTCTACGATTCGGGTTTCCTCATCGGCCTGAAAGGCTTCGTCGGCGCCATCGTCGGCGGACTGGTGAGCTATCCCGCGGCGGCCGCCGGCGCACTCCTGGTCGGTCTGCTGGAGTCGTATTCCTCGTTCTGGGCGAGCGCGTTCAAGGAAGTCATTGTGTTCACCCTGATCATCCCGGTACTGCTCTGGCGCTCGCTCACTAGCAAGCACGCGGACGACGAGCACTGAGGAGCGCCGCATGACCCGCAATCGAATCATCCTCGCCATTCTCCTCGTCGTGGGCATTGCACTGCCGCTGCTGCCCACGCCCGAGTACTGGATCAACCTGCTCGACTACATCGGCCTGTACAGCCTGGTAGCGATCGGCCTGGTGCTCCTGACCGGCGTCGGCGGCCTCACCTCGTTCGGCCAGGCGGCATTCGTCGGCCTCGGCGCCTATGCCACCGCGTACCTGTCCACGCGTTACGGCCTCTCGCCCTGGATCGGCCTGTGCGCCGGCCTCGCCATCACCGTGCTGTCGGCCTACATCATCGGTCTCATCACACTGCGCATGTCAGGACACTACCTGCCGCTGGCCACCATCGCCTGGGGCATCTCCTTGTACTTCGTCTTCGGCAATACCGAGTTTCTCAACAAGTACGACGGCATCAGCGGCATCCCGGCGATCAACCTGTTCGGCATCGACCTCGCGACGCCGCGTGCCATGTTCTATCTGATCTGGGCGATCGTGCTGGTCGTCGTCGTTGCCATGCACAACCTGCTCGATTCCCGGCCGGGCCGCGCGATCCGCGCGCTCAAGGGCGGCGGCGTCATGGCGGAGGCGATGGGCGTCGATACGCGCCGGATGAAGGTGACGATCTTCGTCATCTCGGCCATCCTCGCGGCGATTTCCGGCTGGCTGTATGCGCATTTCCAGCGCACGGTGAATCCCTCGCCATTCGGCCTGGGCTACGGCATCGAGTACCTCTTCATGGCGGTGGTCGGCGGCATCGGCCATGTCTGGGGCGCGGTACTCGGCGCAGCGCTCCTGACCCTGCTGAAGGACGTCCTGCAATCCGTCCTGCCCGGCCTGCTCGGCAGCAGCGGCAACTTCGAGATTATCGTGTTCGGCGCACTCATGATTCTGCTGCTGCAGTATGCGCAGGAGGGCTTGTGGCCTTACCTCAAGAAACTGATGCCCGGCGAGCACCAGACGCGCGCGCCCGCGTCGGCTGCACCCTTGGCGCCCAGTGCCAAACCGGCGGCGGATGAAACAGTGCTGGAAGTGAAGCTCGCGCGCAAGGAGTTCGGCGGGCTGGTGGCGGTGAACGACGTCAGCTTCGAGGTGAAGGCAGGCGAGATCGTCGGCCTCATCGGCCCCAATGGCGCCGGCAAGTCGACCACCTTCAATCTGGTGACCGGACTTCTGCCCTTGACGGCGGGCGGCATCCGCTATCGCGGGCAATCGATCGCAGGCCTGCCGTCGCGCGAGATCGTGCGCCGCGGCATTGGCCGCACCTTCCAGCATGTGCATCTGCTGCCGACGATGTCGGTGCTGGAGAACGTCGCCATCGGCGCGCACCTGCGCGGCGACTTCCGTCCGCAGG
>SPQI01000490.1 GCA_004570315.1 Oxalobacteraceae bacterium OM1
GCACGGCGGGGGGCGCCAGCTCGCCGGCCTCAGCCTGCAGCCGCGCCCACCAGGTGGGTTCGCGGCGTTGCGCCAGGCTCACCAGGTCGGCGTCGTCCACGCCGAACACCGGCGACTTCAGCACATGCGCCAGTGCGCGGTTATCGCCCGGCGTGATGAGAAATCCGAGTAGCGCGATCAGGTCCGCCACTTCCAGCGATTCGAGCAGACCGCCGCGCTTGTCGGAGATGAAGGGAATGCCGGCGGCGCGCAAGGCGCTTTCATACGCCGCGAGATGCTTGCGCTTCTTCACAAGCAGCATCACGTCGGACCACGCCGCGCCGCGTGCGGATCGCGCCTGCAGGATGGCTTGCGCGACGGCCTGCCCTTCGAGCACGCGGCGCGCGTCTTCCTGCTCCTCGCGTGCTTCCGTCAACGGATCGCGCAGCGCGAAGCCGGCGGCTTCCGCTTCATCGACAGCCTCCTCTTCTGCCTGGCTGACCAGCGGCAGTCGCCAGACCTCGCCGTCCCCCGACGCCAGCGTCGTCTGCGCCGAGAAGATGGGATTGGCGCGCAGGCTGTCGTTCAGCACGCCGATGATGTGGCGCGCGTTGCGGCGCGTCTGGTTGGTGCGCAGCACCGCCGCCCCCTGCTCCGCGAGCAGGTCGCGCGCGGCCGCAAACACACGCGGCTCGGCGCGCCGGAAGCGATAGATCGACTGCTTGGGATCGCCCACCACGAACACGCTGGGCTTCTGCGCATCGTCGCCGTACGCCGCCAGCCAGGCGCGCACGATGCTCCACTGCAGCGGGTTGGTGTCCTGGAATTCGTCGAGCAGGATGTGCTTGTAGCGTGCATCCAGCCGGCTCTGCAGGTAGGCGGCATGCTCCGGGTCGGCCAACAGCCGGTAGGCATGCCATTCGAGATCGCTGAAGTCGAACGCGCGCTGTTCGGCCTTCACCGATTGGTATTGCTCCAGATACAGCGCGCCGACGCGGAACAGCGCGTCATTCAATTCAAGCACGAGACGCTCGAAGCTGCGCCGCTGCAGATCGAGCAGCGCCGCGCCGGCGTCGAGGAATTCTTCCTCGAAGCGATCCGCGCCGTTGGCGCCGTAATGCTGCTCCACGGCGGCGAGCATCTTGCCGCGGCGATGATCGTTGCCGCGCGCCTTGCCCTTGTCGTCGAAGAATTGCGTCAGCAGCGCGGCAAAATTCTCCAGGCTTGCGCCGGCAGTGAGCGCCGATTCGATAGCAACCGCCCGGTCCTGATTTTTCTTCGCGCCTTGCCCGAGCACTCTGGCGAGGTTCAGCAGGCGTCCGCGCAGCGCGTCGTCTTCCCACAGCGCCAGTCGCGCATCGACGTCGCCGTCCGGCCCGCAGAGTTCGCGCAGCCACTGCAGCGGCGCGTCTTCGCCGGCCAGCAGCGAGGCCAGCCATTCGGCGCGCTTGTCGAGGAAGGCATCGAGCAGCTTGCGTGCAGTGGAGTCGCCCACAAGCTCGAACAGGCGCAACAGCGATTGCCGCGCTTCCTCGTGCTCCGCATCGTTCAGGGCCTGCATGAAGCGGCTGTAGGCTTCCTGCACCAGCTCGCCGGTCGCCTCCGTCAGGGCGTAGCCGTGCGGCACGCCGGAGGTCAGCGGCGCGATCTGCACCAGCCTGGCGAACCAGCTGTGGAAGGTATCGATGGACAGGCTCTGCGGACTCGCCAGCACGCGCTCGTACAGGCTGCGCGCCAGCGGCATCGCGCGTGGAAGCTCCGCATCCGGCAGGCCGCGCTCGCGCAGCAGCGCGACGACGTGCGCTTCCGGCGCCAGCGCCAGTTCATGCAGCAGATGCAGCAGGCGCTCGCGCATTTCCTGCGCCGCCTTGCGGGTGAAGGTGATGGCCAGCAGTTCGGACGGCTCCGCACCGGCCAGCAGCAGGCGCAGCATGCGCGCGACCAGCAGCCAGGTCTTGCCGCTGCCCGCGCAGGCTTCGACGACGACCGAGCGCGCCGGGTCGCAGGCGATGCGCGTGAACTGGGGCGCCTCGACCGGCTCCCCGTTCGCTTCGTAGGCACGCGGCGCGCTCATTCCCAACCTCCCTTGCGGCACATGCCCCGTACTTCGCAATACACGCAGATGCGCTCGATGCCGCTCGCAGGCAGGGCCGCGCCTTCGGCGATGGCGCGCACGTTGCGCACGATCTGCGTCTCCAGCAGCCGCTGCCATTCGTCGTAGCGCTCGGCGGCGACGGCGTCGGTCTTGGCGCGCGTCGGTTCGAGCGCGACGTAGAACGCGGCCGTCACCGGCGCATCGGAAAGCAGGCCGTAGAACGCCAGCTGATGGTCTTCGCGCTCCTTCACTTTCTCGCGCAACGCCGCTGCGTTGCGGGTCTTGTAGTCAAGCACTGCGCGCTCGCCGTCGGCATTTTCGTCGACGCGGTCGATGCAGCCGTGCAGCGTGATCTGTCCGCCGTCCCAGTGCAGCGTCTTCTCGAACCACTGCTCACCGGCGACGAAACGCCAGCCCTCGGCTTCATGCTCATCGGCCCACGCCAGATACGCCGGGATGATCTTTTGCCAGCGCGCGTAATAGCCGAGCGCCGCCGCACTCTTGTCGAGCGACGCGCCGAATACGTCGTCGGAAATCTGCCGCAGCAGTGCCTCGCGGTCGGTGGGATCGATGCGCTTGTCGCGCAGCGTCTCGTGGTAGGTGTTGAGGATCTGGTGCACCCAATCGCCGTAGTCGCGCTTCTCAGGCATGTCGGAGAGCTCGTCGAGGCCGGCGAGCGCGAGCATGCGGGTCGCGAAGAACTGGTAAGGACAGGCGACCAGGGCGTTGTAGCCGCTCGCCGAGAGCTTGCGCGGCAGCAGCTGCGGCGCCATCGGCTGCGGCTTCGCGGGCAAGGCCTGTTGCAGCTGGCGCAGCGCGAGTTCGGTGCGGCGCAGCGGAATGCGCTTGGCGCCATGTTTTTCCAGCGTGAGCTGCAGGCGTTCGATCCAGTTGCTGGCGGCATTCGGTTCGCCATTGCGGAAGGCCTGCCAGGACAAGGTCACGTGCGGGTTCGACATCAGCATCTCGGCGAAATCGCGCAGCTGCAGCCCTTGCCGCATCTCGCGCGTCGGCAGGCCGAGCTCGCGCCGCACCGCGTTCGCGAAGAACAGCATTTCGTTGATCTGCGACGGCAGGTGATCGGCGTCGGCGCCTACCATCAGCACGGCATCGAAGGAGCGCAGCTGCATGCCGGCCAGCTGCAGGATCACGACGCGGCGATCGAGGTCGGACGGCACGAAGGGCGTGGCTTCCATCTGCAGGTTGAGGAAGCCGCGCCACTCCGCGAACGAGAAGGGATGCGTCATCGCGTCGCCGTCCTGCAGCACGCTCTCAAAGAGCGCGATGACCTGCGTGCCGGCCGCGTCGGACTCGAGTCCGGAACGCATGCCGAGCGCGCGCATGACGTCGTCAGTGAGCCGGGCCCATTCGGCGAGCGTGCGGCGGCCGACGAAATGCGTTGCCTCGTCGTGCACAGCCTGCACCACCTCACGCGCCGCGGGCACATCGCTCAATGCGGCAAGCACCGCTTCCCAGCCGCCCAGCACGTTGTAGCGACGCAGCGCGTGCTCGACCGCCATCACGCGCTCGCCCTTGTCGGCCATGTCCGGGAAGAGGAAAGGCGATTTCAGCAAATCGAGCAGGCCGATCGTCTCGGCGCGCGAAGTGATCGTCTCGAGCAGCGCCGCCACGGCGGCCGCCGCACGCGTGGTGGACAGCTTCCAACCGGTTTCGTCGGCCACATGGACGCGCGCCCGTTCCAGCAGCGCGCGCATGCGCCGCGCCACCACGCGGTCCTGCGCGATGATGGCGATGTCCTGCTTGCCTTCCTGCAGCCAGTCGAGCACCCGCTGCGCGCCGCGTTGCGCTTCTTCCTCGAGGCTGCCCGTTGCGCACAGGCAGACGCCCTCCGGCGTCGTCACCGCGCCCTCGGCCGTCGCCGCCCCTTCCACGATCTCAGGCCAGGCGCGCGCGATCAGCGGAGACAGCGCTTCGCCGCGCCAGTCCAGCGTCACCGGCAGTACCGGCTGGCGCTCGGCATAGCGTTCCAGGAACGCCTGGTGAAAGGGATCGGGCGGCGCCGCAGCGATCCATACCAGCGGCTCCTGCGCGTGGTCGGCCAGGCGCATCAGGTCGGCAAAGTGCGTCGCGCCCGGATCGCTGGCGCCGAGCTGGGTCTTCCAGAGCGTCCAGACCAGTTGCGCCTCATCGGACAGCAGCTGGCGCACCGGCAATGGCAGTTGTTCGAGCGCGGCCTGCCAGCGCTCCTCCGCCGCGCCCGGCGAGAGCTCCAATGCCGGCAGCAGCGCGCGGGTCAGTTCATCGAAGAGACACAGCAGGGTCTGCGCCAGCGGCAGCAGGTCGGTGTTGCGGCGGGCGGAAAACAGCTTCTTGAGCCAGCCATGCTGGCGCAGTTCGGCATACAGCGCCATCAGGCGCTCGCTGCTTGACGCCGCGCGTGGCGCGGACGGGTCGGGCGGCAGCATGTCCAGCCAGGCCGACAGGGTCACGATGCGCGGCGGCAGGAAGGCCTGCTGCAGGCATCCGGCAAAGGCGCGCTTGAGGTAATAGGTGTGGATGAAGCCCGGCGCGACCACGCGCACCGAAGAGAAATCGGTCCGGCCCTCGATGCCCAGCCGCTCCAGCAGGCCGCCGTCGAGCAAGGCACGGGCGAGGTCCGGCCAGAAGTCGGCGCGGGCGGGAATCAGGAGCGGAGCATGCAGCATGGCGGACGAGGGGAGGAAACGCTGCCCCAAGGGTAACCGAACGGCCGGCCGACGGGAATGCCCTGCATCCGTTCGGTCGGTTTTCGGCCCGCCGGAGCGTGATCCGGCAGGGGCTTGTTTGAGGCGAGGCAAAAAACCGGGGCCTTCCTACACATTTCAGGAAAATCGGTTATGATTTCCCCAAGACCCCGCCGCATTACCTCTTGCCACACCTTCAATACCCTTGAATTTGCACCTTGCGGCTCCATGTGTTCGGCACAGCCGGCCATGCAGCTTGCCCCGGCTTGAGCAAGACCGTAACCTCGCAGGCGCCAACAATATTTATCCTCACTGAGGTCATCATGAGCGAAAAGATCAAACACACCTCCGACGCAGCCTTTGACTCGGACGTTCTCAAATCCGACAAACCCGTGCTGGTCGACTTCTGGGCCGAATGGTGCGGTCCGTGCAAGATGATCGCCCCGATCCTCGACGAGGTCGCCGGCGACTACGACGGCAAGCTGCAGATCGCCAAGCTGGACGTCGACAGCAACCAGCAGACCGCGACCAAGTTCGGCGTGCGCGGCATTCCGACGCTGATCCTGTTCAAGAACGGCGTGCCGGTGGCACAGAAGGTCGGCGCGATGGCGAAGACCCAGCTGAAGTCGTTCATCGACAGCAACATCTGATTTTCCGCTGCGGCGGCACGCCCGTGCCGCCGCGTGTTCGTTTAATCCCTCCCCGCAGCACCCTTCCCCCACCTTACCTTCCCATCCCGGGATACTCACTATGCATCTATCAGAACTCAAGCAGCTCCACGTCTCGGCATTGCTCGAGATGGCCATCGGGCTGGAAATCGAGAATGCCGCCCGCCTGCGCAAGCAGGAACTCATGTTCGCCATCCTCAAGAAGCGCGCGAAAGCGGGCGAACAGATCTTCGGCGACGGCGCCCTCGAAGTGCTGCCGGACGGCTTCGGCTTCCTGCGCTCGCCCGACGCGAGCTACATGGCCTCGACCGACGACATCTACATCTCTCCTTCGCAAATCCGCCGCTTCAATCTCCACACCGGCGATTCCATCGAAGGCGAGGTCCGCACCCCGAAAGACGGCGAGCGCTACTTTGCATTGGTGAAGGTGGACAAAGTCAACGGCGAACCGCCGGAGGCGTCCAAGCATCGCATCCTGTTCGAAAACCTCACGCCGCTGCACCCGAACAAGCTCCTGCATCTGGAACGCGAGATGCGCGGCGAGGAAAACATCACCGGCCGCATCATCGACATGATCGCGCCGATCGGCCGCGGCCAGCGCGGCCTGCTGGTGGCGTCGCCGAAGTCGGGCAAATCCGTGATGCTGCAGCACATCGCGCATGCCATCACGACCAACCACCCGGATACCACGCTGATCGTTCTGCTGATCGACGAACGCCCGGAGGAAGTGACCGAGATGCAGCGCTCCGTGCGTGGCGAGGTCGTGGCCTCCACCTTCGACGAGCCGGCCACCCGCCACGTGCAGGTTGCCGAGATGGTGCTGGAGAAAGCCAAGCGTTTGGTCGAAATGAAGCGCGACGTAGTCATCCTGCTCGACTCCATCACCCGCCTGGCGCGCGCCTACAACACCGTCATCCCGGCTTCCGGCAAGGTGCTGACCGGCGGCGTGGACGCCAACGCGCTGCAGCGTCCGAAGCGTTTCTTCGGCGCCGCGCGTAACGTCGAAGAAGGCGGTTCGCTGACCATCATTGCCACGGCACTGATCGAAACCGGCAGCCGCATGGACGACGTGATCTACGAGGAGTTCAAGGGCACCGGCAACATGGAAGTCCACCTCGAGCGCCGCCTCGCCGAGAAACGCGTCTATCCGGCCATTAACCTCAACAAGTCCGGCACGCGCCGCGAGGAGTTGCTGATCAAGCCGGATCAGCTGCAGAAGATCTGGATCCTGCGCAAGCTGCTCTACGGCATGGACGAAATCGAGGCAATGGAATTTATCCTCGACAAGATGAAGGCGACGAAGAACAACGCCGAATTCTTCGAGCTCATGCGTCGCGGCGGCGGTTGACCCGTCGCGATGCCGCTTCGGCAACAGGGCGCGTGGTTCCACGCGCCTTTTTTATGGCCGCGCGCTTTCGCAAGGGATTGATTCCATTGTATAATCGCCGGTTTTCACCCCCGGCAAGTGATGGGCAATCGGGCCAAGATGCAAGGCTGGCCGACGAAGTGCCGATTGGCTACCGACACTTTTTGAGGAAGACCATGAAAGAAGGCGCACATCCCGACTACCGTGAAGTCGTGTTCCAGGACATGTCCAACGACGAGAAATTCATCATCCGTTCGACCATCCAGACCAAGGAACGCATCACCGTCGACGGCACCGAATACCCGCTGGTGAAGCTGGAAGTTACCGCCAGCTCGCACCCGTTCTACACCGGCAAGCACAAGATCGTGGACACCGCCGGTCGCGTGGAAAAATTCCGCCAGAAGTTCGGCAAGGTCGGTTCCAAGCAGAACCAGGGCTGATCGGCTCTCGCGGCATGATCGAAAAGGCAGCTACGGCTGCCTTTTTGTTTTTTGCCGGGCGTGCGCCGTCATGGCTGCGCCTTTTCCGGCACAATAACGCCGGACTCGATAACAAAGCGCCGGCATCTTCCCCGGCCACAAGAACCGTCACGCACACCGAATGAAGCCAGTCCGCCTTCCCGCCTCCGCCACCAACGCCCTGCCGCGCTGGATGTTGCTCGGGCTCTGCATGCTCTACATCCTGCCCGGCCTGATCCGCCGCGATCCGTGGAAGCCGGACGACGCTGCTGGCTTCGGCATCATGTGGACCATGGCCCACGGCGGACTGAACGACTGGCTCTGGCCGCACATCGCCGGCCTGCCGATGGCGGACAAGGGCCCGCTCGCCTTCTGGGTCGGTGCCGTTTGCATCAAGCTGTTCGGCCCGCTGCTCGGCGATGTGCTGGCCGCGCGCGTCGCGACCATCGGCTTCTTCCTGCTCGGCTGCCTCGCGGTCTGGTACACCACCTACCTGCTCGGCCGGCGCCCGGAGACGCAACCCTTGCGCCTCGCCTTCGGCGGCCAGCCCGAACCGAAGGACTACGGCCGCACGTTGGCCGACGGTGCCCTGCTCATCTACCTCGGCTGTCTCGGCCTGATGGTGCACAGCCACAGCACCAGCGCCGGCGCGCTGATGGTGTCCCTGGTTGCCGCCAGCATGTACGGCGCAGTGCGCCTGCTGGAGACGCAATCCGCCCGCGCCGCTGCCGTCTTCGGGCTGACGCTGGGCTTGCTGATTCTTTCCTACGGCTGGGTCGTTCCACTCGCCATCTGGCTCGGCCTGCTCGTGCTGACCGCCATGCAATCCCGCAAGCTGCTGCTGCGGCTGCTGCTCGTCACGCTGCCGCTGGCCGTCGCCGTCGCCGCGACCTGGCTCGTGGCCGCCCGCATCGAGCGTCCCTTCGACAGCACGCCCTACGACACCTGGATGGTCGCCAACTACCGCCAGATCGGCCTGCCCTCCTGGGATGCCTTCAAGTATTTCGTGCGCAACGCCATCTGGTTCGCGTGGCCCGCCTGGCCCTATGCGGGCTGGGCAGTCTACGCATGGCGCCGCCAGTCGAGCGCGCCGCACATCGTGCTTCCGCTCACCTTCGCCGTCGCGGTAATCGTCGCCGCCCTGCTGAACCGCTACTCCGAGGAAAGCATTCTGTTGCCGCTCATTCCGCCGCTCGCGATGCTGGCCGCCTTCGGCCTGCCGACGATGAAGCGCGGGGCGATCAACGCGGTCGACTGGTTCTCGGTCATGACACTGACCGTCAGCGCGGCCTTCATCTGGATCGGCTGGATCGCCAAGCAGACCGGCTGGCCCGCGCAGCTTGCGCATAATGCCTTCAAGCTGGCGCCGGGATTCCGGCCCGAATTCAACGGCATTGCCTTCCTCATCGCCGTTGCCGCGACGATAGGCTGGTTCGTCCTGGTGCAATGGCGCATCTCGCGCCGACCGTCCGTGCTGTGGCGCGCCGTGGTGCTCTCTACCGGCGGCGTCATACTCTGCTGGACCTTGCTCATGACGCTGTGGATCCCCTGGGGCAACTACATCCGCAGCTACGCCGGCGTGGCGCGTGACATCGCGGACCACCTGCCGGGCGGCAGCGCTTGCGTCGACAGCAACGTCGGTCCGGCGCAGCGCGCTTCGTTCGCCTACTTCGGCAACGTGCCCTTCGCCCGTTTCTCCGATGTCGATTGCAAGCTGCTTCTCCTGCAGGACGACAACCGCGACAAGCAGAGTGCGAAACTGATCACCCGTGCCGGCGGTCAATGGGAATTGTTGTGGGAAGGCCGGCGCGCATCCGACCGGGATGAGCGCTACCGTCTCTACCAGCGGATCCGGTAAGCGAATCCCCATTTACCCCGACGCACAATTGCACCCAGCGACACCCCGCTCCAGCCTCCGCATTGCCGCCCTCGCCTGGCCCATCCTCGTGGGCCAGCTCGCCGTGATCGCCAATGGCGTCATCGACACGGCGATGACCTCGCGCTTCTCCGCCACCGATCTGGCGGCGCTGGCGCTCGGCGCATCGGTCTACATCAGCGTCTTCGTGGGATTGAACGGTGTGCTGCAAGCCCTCGGTCCGGTGGTCGGGCATCTCTACGGCGCCGGGCGTCTCAAGGACGTCGGCAAGGAACTCAAGCAAGGCGCCTGGCTGGCCGTCGCCATGACCGTCGTCGGGAGCCTGGGCCTGTGCTTTCCGCAGCCGCTGCTGTCGCTGGCGCACGCCTCGCCCGAACTCGCGGAGAAGTCCACGCTCTACTTGCGCACGCTCGCGCTGGCACTGCCCGCCACGCTGGGCTTTCGCATCTACGGCGCGCTCAACACGGCCATCGGGCGGCCCAAGATGCTGATGGTGCTGCAGGTCGGCGGCCCGCTGCTCAAGCTGCCGCTGAACGCCTTGTTCATCTTTGGCGGCTTTGGCCTGCCGGCGCTCGGCGGTCCCGGCTGCGCGCTCGCGACCGCGACCATTGCCTGGCTGACCTTCCTCGTGGCGATCGTCGTCCTGCGCTTCGATGCCTCATACCGGCAGTTCGGCATCTTCGGCACCGGCTTCGTCAGGCCGCAATGGACGGCGCTGCGCGAACTCCTGAAGCTGGGCATCCCGATGGGACTGAGCTATCTCATCGAAGTCACCGCCTTCGCGTTCATGGCGCTCTTCATTGCGCGGCTCGGTGCCAACGCCGTGGCGGGGCACCAGATCATCGCCAACTTCGCAACGGTGCTCTACATGCTGCCGCTATCCATCGCGAGTGCCACCGGCACGCTCGTCGCCCAGGCCCTCGGCGCGACGGACGCGAAGCAGGCGCGCCATATCGCGGCGGCCGGCATCCGGATGGCCGCCATCGTGTCAGTGACGATAGGCTGCATCGTCTGGCTGGCGCGCGACCTCATCGTGCGTGCCTACACGCCCAACGAAGCCATCATCGCCTCGGCATTGCCGCTGTTCGTCTTCATCGCCTTCTACCAGCTGTTCGACTCCGTGCAGGTCACGACCGCCTTCGTCCTGCGCGCTTACAAAGTCGCCGTGATTCCGACCGTGATCTACGCGGTCGCGCTCTGGGGTGTAGGCTTGGGCGGCGGCTACCTGCTCGGTCTGGATCCGTACGGCATCAGCCCGGACGCACTGAAGGGCGCCGCCGGGTTCTGGATGGGCAACAGTGCCAGCCTTGCGCTTGTGGCCGCGGGGCTTCTCATGTATCTGCGGGTCGTGCAGCGGAATTACCGTTGAATCCTGCCATCCGGTCCGGGTCGGCACGGCTCTCGCTTGACTAAATCACCGTCGCTTGAGGTACGTTGCCCGAAGCAACCATGTCATGCGTCATGCTATATGCCAAGGCCGACGCTGCGCGCGCCGATCAAACCATGGCAGGCAGGTAGCAGCGGCATGGAGGAGACACTTTTGAATGAAGAGAAGATGGCGCCGGAGCGCGCCGCCGATCTGATGTTGCGGTTGCGTGACACCGTTCTGAATGCTTGGGCGGAGCGGGTGCGCGCAGAAGTCAGGGAAGCGCAGAAGGTGCCGCACCCCATACTCATCAACACCTTTCCGGCGCTGTACGCCGAACTGGCCGCAGCCGTGGCTGCCAGCGACGGTGCGGCATTGCCGGTCGACAGCACGATCGCCGCCGAGCATGGCGGCGAGCGCGCACGATTGACCTCGTACAACGCCCACGCTGTCATCTTCGAATATCAGCTGTTGCGCTCGACGATTTTCGACGTGCTGCGGCAGCATGGCGTGCAGCTCGACAATATCGCGTTCGCCGTGATGAATGCCCGGATCGACCGGTCGATCGGCGATGCCGTGGGTGCATTTGCACTCACCCAGGCCGCCCTGCGAGAACGCCTGATGAATTCACTGACGCACGACCTGCGCAATCCGCTCGCCAATGCCATGATGGCGGCGGACATGATCGAACGCATCGACGATCCGGCACAGATGAAGGCGCTGGCGCGCCGCGCAACCGCCAACCTGAGCCGCATGGACGGCATGCTGCGCCAGTTGCTTGATGCGGCCGCGTTCCATGGCGGTGAGCCGGTTCGGCTCGCGCTGTCGGAATTCGACATCCTGGCGTTGGCTGAAGAAGTCAGCCACGAATTTGCCGCGCTTCACGGACCACGCTTCCAGGCAGGCGGCGAGGCCGTTGAGGTCGTGTGGGATCGCGATGCCGTCAAGCGCGCCCTGGAAAATCTCTTCGGCAATGCGGTGAAGTACGGTCGGCCCGGAGGAATGGTTGCCGTGACCGTACGCACCCAGCACGGACGCGTCACGCTCACCGTGCATAACGAAGGCGAACCCATCGCGCCCGAGCAGGTGGAATCGATCTTTCAGGTATTCAGGCGGGCCGTGGCGACGAACGAAGAGGCCAAGGAAGGATGGGGCATCGGCTTGCCCTACGTGCGGGCCGTGGCGGAAAGCCATGGCGGAAGCGTCGGTGTCGCGAATCCACAAAACGGCGGCACGGCATTCATCCTCGACGTCCCGCGCGATGCCCGCCCGTTCGCCGGTGCGCCTACGCTATAGCGTGTCCTTGTACACGCTCTGATTACACCTTCATCGGCAGAATCACCATTTGCAGGCTCTCGAAATGCAGCCTGCGCTGGATCGCCAGCGCCGCCTGGTTGTGCAGCAGACGGGTGAACCAGTTGTCCTGTTCGAAGATCAGCTTGGAAGTGAAGAAGATGGAGCTGGGATATTCCTTCGCGATGTCTTCACAAAGCTTCGTCACTTCATCGACCACGTCCGTCCCGAAGCCCAGATAGGCGGCCGAGGCCATGCCGTGGCTGTGGCAGAAGTCGACGAAGAACTTCAGCGTGGCATTCGCCTCGGCGCGCATCTGTTCGACCGCACCTTCGCCGCCGTAGGCATGCGTATCCACCGTGCGCGCATTCACGAAGATGAAGTTCTTGAAGTGGCCGGGGAACATGCGCTGCACCCAGAGCAAGGCATGCAGGCCGCCGCCGCGCGAGGAGCCGACGATGAAGACCGCCGTCTGCGCATCGGGATCGGGATACACCGCGTCCTGATGCGTGCCGAAGGGCTGGTTGGCGAAGACTTCGTCCACCGCCTGGATGGCGGCCTTGGTGTCGCGATAGTGGTTGCGGATATACACGCACACCGCGAACATCGCCGCGATGATCAGCACGGCGCCCCAGCCGCCTTCGGTGAACTTCTCCACCAGCAGCACCGCAAGGATGCCGGCGCAGATGATGAAGCCTATCAGCGACAGCAGGAAACGACGCACCCAATGGTCCAGCTCCTGCCGATGCCGCCACCAGTAGAGGCAGAGCCCGAACAGCGAAATCGCGAAGGTCAGGAACACCGAGACCGAGTACAGCACCACCAGCAGCGTCACGCTGCCGCGCGTCCAGAACAGGATCGCCAGCGCGGCGATGCCCATCACGACGATGCCGTTTTGGGTCACCAGGCGCGAGGACAGGTAGCGGAACTGGTGCGGCATCCAGGAGTCGCCAGCCATGTTCGCCAGCACCGCCGGACCGCCGAGAAAGCCGGTGTTGGCGGCCACAAACAACAGGCCCGCCTCGAACGCGAGCACCACGACCAGCAGCGCCTGGTCGAGCACGGGACTGCCGAAGCCCATGCTCGCGATGATCGCCTTGAAGGTCGAGGCGTTAAGCGTCTCCCCCGGCACCGCGCGCGCATCCCACAGCAAATACAGCAGGATGATGCCGCCGGCGGTGATGGCCAGCGACAGCGCCATC
>SPQI01000173.1 GCA_004570315.1 Oxalobacteraceae bacterium OM1
CTGCTCCGACGCTTGCCGGGCCGCCCCCGGCAAAGCGTCTTACGGAGTGACGCGGTCACAGTCACACCGAAGAACCGCAGGTAGCAAGACACTGGATTCCGGCTTTCGCCGGAATGACGACAGTTGTGGCAGGCGAAGTCTAATCATCCCTAGGTTCCCGCCGTCGCGCGAACGACACCGACTCAATGATACGAATCCGCCCCTCCCACCGAAGCATCATCCTTCTTCGCCATCCCCGGATCGTACGGCCCATACTCCTCCAGCCGGTTATACAACGTCTTCAAACTGATCCCCAAAATATCCGCCGCCCGCTTCTTCACCCCGCCGCACAACTCCAGCGTCGCGTAGATCAGCTTGCGGTCCACATCCGCCAGTGAAGTCCCCACCGGGATGGCCAGCGTCAGCCCCACCGGCGACTGCGTCGTCAGCACCGGCGCCAGCGCCGCCGCATCGATCACCTCGTCAGAGAGAATGAACGCGCGCTGCACATAATTGCGGAGCTCCCGCACATTACCGGGCCAGTGATAGTTCGACAGGCAGCCCAGCCCGTCCGGCGAAAGCACCTTGTGCGTGCCGTGCGCGCTGTTGAGCTGGTCGAGGAAATGCTGGGCCAGCAGTTCGATGTCGCCGCCCCGCTCGCGCAGCGGCGGAATCTTGAGCGGAAACACATTGAGCCGGTGATACAGGTCGAGCCGCAGCTTGCCTTCGGCCACCGCCTGCTCCGGGTCGCGATTGCTCGCCGCGATCACGCGCACGTCGGTCTCGATTTCCACGTTGCTGCCGATGCGCATGAAGGAACCTGTCTCCAGCACCCGCAGCAGCTTCACCTGCAACTCGACCGGCATTTCGGTGATCTCGTCGAGGAATAGCGTGCCGCCGTTGGCGCGCTCGAAGTAGCCCTTGTGCTGGCGCTCGGCGCCGGTGAAGCTGCCCTTCTCGTGGCCGAAGATTTCGCTCTCGATCAACTGCGGCGAGATCGCGCCGCAGTTCACCGGCAGGAAGGGATGCTTGGAGCGCAGGCTCAATTCATGGATGGTCTGCGCGGCCAGTTCCTTGCCCGTGCCGCTCTCGCCCAGCAGCAGTACGGTCGCTTCGGTCGGCGCGACGCGACCGATATGGTTGTACAGCTTCTGCATGGCCGGGGCGGCGCCCAGCATCTGGCCGAAATGGCCGAGGCGGCGCAGCTCGCTGCGCAGCACGCCGATCTCTTCCTTCAGGTCCACCGTGCGCGGAATGCGCGAGAGCAAGGCCTTCAGGCGGCGAAAGTTGATCGGCTTGGTGAGGTAATCCGCGGCGCCGAGGCGCAGGGCCTCCACCGCGGTTTCCACGCTGGCGTGTCCGGTGATCAGCACGATCTCCGTCGTCGCGCGGGATTCGATATCGTTGAAGAGGTCCATGCCGCTGCCGTCAGGCAGCTTCAGGTCGATCAGCACCACGTCGGGCCGCTGGCGCGCGATTTGCATCTGGGCATCGCGTATGCTGCCGGCCACTGCGGCGGTGAAACCTTCGGCGGCTGTAATCTCCGCCAGGGCTTCGCGCGTATTCACATCGTCGTCGACGATCAAGACATGTGGCATATCGAGGTATCTCGTTTCGTTGGAGTGCTTGCTTCAGTGAAGGACGAGGACGAATGCCCCGGTCCGCTGGTTGGACAGCGGGGAGAGCGGCATTGTTCGCAATGACATTACCAGTCGGAGGGTTGCTTCACTCTGCCATTTCGCAATGCGATCGGGCCGATCGGACGAAGCGACTCAACGGGTATGCCGGAACCTGCCGGAGACTGCGCGACGCGCAGGAAGGACGGTCGTGAGTGGAAACGGCGCCTTGCCGGGCAAGGCGCGGCGCGCAAGGCAGCGCCGGGCGGCGCTACCCTGCATGCGCTGCTTACTTCGAGCCGGAACCCGAGCTCGAAGAGCCGCCGGAGCTGCCGCTCGAACCGCTGGAGCCGGAGCCGCCCGAAGACGAGCCCTTGGAAGAGCTCATGCCGCTGGAGCCACTGGAGCCACTGGAGCCGCTGGCACCCGAAGACTGGTCGCCACCGCCTTTTTGGCAAGCAGCAACGGACATGCTCAGGGCAGCAGCCACCAACAACACTTTCGATGCGTTCGTGAGTAGCTTCATTGTTGTTCCTTTCAAAGAAAAGTTGACGCGGGCTTGTACTTGACCTTGACCATTGCAGGAAGTTCTTCATTTTTTGCAAAGGCCCGTGCTCACGCTTTAGGCAGCTTCCGTGCCAATGGACTTGTGGAAAACACGTAGGGATCGCACCGGTTTGCGGCGGCTTTGTTGCCCCAACGATTAAACGAACACGTAAAAGTTACGCTCGCGCAGTAATCATTACAGCTGCGCACGACACGCACTCTCGGCAGCAACGTTCCGCGCGGACATCTTCAAGAAATTCAATCGCCGCATGTCTTGATTTACACGCGCCGCGCTGCAAATATCGAAGTGGGCGAGAGATCCGCATCGGGCGCCGCATGGCGAGACTGACGCATCTCAAGTCCGGCCCGGGCATGCCCTGTCCACTCCTTCCGTTTGCGCCGTGGAACTGAATTAGCGCAAGCGCTTTCTTCTGCACTGATGTGAAAATCATGGAATATGAGACCGGCCTGCCGGCGGCGGCGACGCCTCCCCGTGTCCAACGGACCACGACTATGACCCTCGACAATTCGTTCAAGCAGTTCGGCATCATGGTGGGCACGTCTCCCAGCATGCAGCAGTTGTACCAGCAGGTAGAGAAAGTGGCGATGACCGAGGCCACGGTGTTGCTGGTCGGCGAGAGCGGCACCGGCAAGGAAGTGATCGCCAATGCCATCCACAAGATCGGCCCGCGCAACCAGGAGTCGTTCGTTGCAGTGAACTGCGGCGCCATTCCTGCGCACCTCATCGAGGCCGCGCTGTTCGGCCACGAGAAAGGCAGCTTCACCGGGGCGGTGCGCCAGCATCTCGGTTACTTCGAGCATGCCTCCGGCGGCACGCTGTTCCTCGATGAAATCACCGAGATGCCGGTCGACATGCAAGTGAAGCTGCTGCGCGTGCTCGAGACCGGCGCCTTCATGCGCGTGGGCGGCGACGAGGAAGTGAAAGTGGATGTGCGCCTCATCGCCGCGACCAACCGCGACCTCGATTCGGCCGTCAAGCAAGGCAATCTGCGTGAGGACCTGATGTACCGGCTCGCGGTCTTTCCGGTGCGCATTCCGCCGCTGCGCGAGCGCGGCGCCGACATCGAACTCCTGGCCCAGCACTTCCTCGACGAGCTGAACGTCAAGGACAAGGCGCGCAAGGTGTTCTCGCGCGCCTCGATCGACGTGATGCGTTCGTATTCGTGGCCGGGCAACGTGCGCGAGCTGAAGAACGTCGTGCATCGCGCCTTCATCCTCGCGACCGACACGCTCGACATCGATGAATGCATTTCCGACCTGTCGGCCAAGAAGCCGACGGTGCACGAGGGCTATCTCAATTTCTTCGTCGGCACGCCGCTGGCCGATGCGCAGCGTGAAATCATCCTCGCCACGCTGAAGCACTACAGCGGCAACAAGCGCCTCACCGCCGAAGCACTCGGCATCAGTCTCAAGACGCTCTACAACCGGCTGAAGGAATACTGACCGAGGAATACTGAAAAGAAAGGGGCCGCGGCCCCTTTTCTTTCTTTTCTTTCATCAGGCGTTCACCACTGAACCGCCGTTCGGATGCAGCACCTGCCCCGTCATGTAAGACGCATCCTCCGACGCCAGGAACACGTAGGCGGGCGCCACTTCGTCCGGCTGGCCGGGACGTCCCAATGCAGTGTCCTTGCCGAACTCCGCGACCTGTTCCGGCGAGAAGGTCGCTGGGATTAGCGGCGTCCAGATCGGCCCCGGCGCCACCGCATTCACAAGGATCTGCTTTTCCGCGAGCTGCTGCGAGAGCGAGCGCGTGAAGGCCGTGATCGCGCCCTTGGTCGATGAATAGTCGAGTAAGTGGCCGCTGCCGCGATAGGCCGTGACCGACGTGGTGTTGATGATGCGCGCGCCGGGCTTGAGATGCGGCAAGGCGGCGCGCACGATGTAGAACATCGAGAAGATGTTGGTGCGGAAGGTCTTGTGCAGCTGCTCGTCGGTGATGTCGGTGATGGTCTGCTGCGGATATTGCTGCGCGGCGTTGTTCACGACGATATCCAGCTTGCCGTAGGACGACAGCGCCGTCTGGACCAGGGTATTGCAAAAGCCGGAGTCGCCGACGTCGCCGGCGAGCGTGACGCACTCGCGTCCTTCCTTCTCGATCAGCCGGCGCGTTTCCTCCGCGTCCTGGTGCTCGTCGAGATAGTTGATGACGACGTTCGCGCCCTCCTTCGCAAACAGCACGGCGACCGCGCGGCCGATGCCGCTGTCGCCGCCGGTGATCAGCGCGACCTTCCCTTTCAATTTTCCTGCCGCCTTGTAGTTTGTACCGACGTCCTGCGGACGCGGCTGCATCTGCGCTTCGATGCCGGGCTGCTTGTCCTGGTGCTGCGGCGGGAGATCTTTGGGTGTGTCTTGTGCCATGGCTGCTCCTGTCGATAAACGAAGAGCAGCCCGTGCAGGTTCCATGCCATTGTCGGCATGGAACCCGTCTTACGCAGCGAGGGGTTGCATGCGCGCCAGCGCTTCGAGCAGGAGTGCCGGATCGCCCTTGGCAAGCTTCTTGGAGTCCGACAGTGTCTGCCGGAAGGCACGCGCGCCAGGCAGCCCGGTCATGAGACCGAGCATGTGGCGGGTGATGGAATTGAGTTTGAGTCCGGCGCCGTTGCTGCCGTAGCGTGCGAGCTGCTCGGCGATGTAGCGCAGCATCGCCTGCAGCACCTCGACGCGGGATTTCTGTGCCGCGGCGTCGCCGTAGTAGCGCGCATCGAAGCCGGCCATCACGTAGGGATTGTGATACGCCTCGCGTCCCAGCATCACGCCATCCACCTGCGCGAGGTGCGCATCGATTTCGGCCAGCGTCTTGATGCCGCCGTTGATGATGATTTCCAGTTGCGGAAAGTCACGCTTGAGCTGGTAGGCGTAGTCGTACTTCAACGGCGGAATCTCGCGATTCTCTTTCGGACTCAGGCCCTTCAGGATGGCATTGCGCGCATGGACGATGAAGGTGCGGCAGCCGGCGTCCGCAATGGTTCCGACGAAGTCGCGTACGAAGTCGTAGCCTTCGACGTCGTCGATGCCGACGCGATGCTTCACCGTCACGTCGATGTCCACCGCATCGCGCATCGCCTTCACGCAGTCGGCAACAAGCTGCGGCTCGGCCATTAGGCAGGCGCCGAACGCGCCCTTCTGCACGCGCTCCGACGGACAGCCGCAGTTGAGGTTGATCTCGTCGTAGCCCCACTGCGCGCCGAGCTTCGCGCTCTTCGCGAGATGGGCCGGCTCGCTGCCGCCGAGCTGCAGCGCGACCGGATGTTCTTCTTCGGTGAAATTGAGATGCCGCTCGACATCGCCGTAAATCAACGCGCCGGTCGTCACCATCTCGGTGTAGAGCCACGTATGGCGCGTGATCTGCCGATGGAACATGCGGCAATGACGGTCCGTCCAATCCATCATCGGCGCGACGGAAAGACGTCGCGGCGGCAAGGCGCCGGCTTTGGCTGAATGCAAATTGCTGATCATGATAGGCTTGTATTCTACCGGGGAGAGCCCCGCTGCACCCGGCGCGCTTGCCGCGCCACAACTCCACACGCGAAAGGGAATCGCATGCCCAATACGCTCGACACCAGTCATTTCTGGATGCCCTTCACCGCCAATCGCCAGTTCAAGAGCAAGCCGCGTCTGCTCGCTTCGGCGAAAGGCATGTACTACACCACCGACGACGGCCGCCAGATCCTCGACGGCACCGCGGGCCTGTGGTGCGTGAATGCCGGCCACTGTCATCCGAAGATCGTTTCCGCCATCCAGCAGCAAGCCGCCACGATGGACTTCGGCCCGACCTTCCAGTTGGGCCATCCGAAAGTCTTCGAAGCCGCCACCGCGCTCGCCTCGATCTCGCCCGAAGGCCTGAACCGCGTCTTCTTCTGCAATGACGGCTCGGAAGCCGTCGATACCGCGCTCAAGATCGCCCTCGCCTACCACCAGGTCTGCGGCAACGGCCTGCGCACTCGCCTGATCGGCCGCGAGCGCGGCTATCACGGCGTGGGCTTCGGCGGCATCTCGGTCGGCGGCATCTCCGGCAACCGCAAGCACTTCGGTCCGTCGCTGGCCGGCGTGGATCACCTGCGCCATCCGCTCAACATCGCCAAGAACGCCTTCTCGCGCGGCCTGCCCGAGCACGGCACCGAGCAGGTCGACGAGTTCGAGCAGCGCCTGCTGGCCTTGCATGATCCGGCCACCGTGGCGGCGATCATCGTCGAACCGATCCAGGGCTCCACCGGCGTCATCCTGCCGCCGAAGGGCTATCTGCAGAAGCTGCGCGCGCTGTGCGACAAGTACGGCATCCTGCTGATCTTCGACGAGGTGATCACCGGCTTCGGACGCCTCGGCACCTCCTTCGCCGCCGACTTCTTCGGCGTGGTGCCCGATATGATCACCTGCGCCAAGGGCTTGACCAACGCCGCCATCCCGATGGGCGCGGTCATCGTGCGCCAGGACATCCATGACGCCTTCATGAACGCCGCGCCGGAAAACGCCATCGAGTTCTTCCACGGCTACACCTACACCGGCCACCCGATGGCCTCGGCCGCCTGCGTCGCCACGCTGGACGTCTACAAGGAGGAAGGCCTGTTCGACCGCGCCGCTTCCATGTCGCCCTACTTCGAAGAGGCCGCGCACAGCCTGAAGGGACTGCCCTACGTGAAGGACATCCGCAATCTCGGCATGGTGTGCGGCATCGAGCTCGAAAGCGTGCCCGGCAAACCGACTGCCCGCGCCTTCGACGTATTCCAGCGCTGCTTCTGGGACAAAGGCGTGCTCATCCGCACCACTGGCGACATCATCGCCCTCTCGCCGCCGCTGATCATCGACAAGCAGCAGATCGACCAGCTGTTCGGCGCGATTGCCGATGTGCTGAAGACGCAGCAGGCGGTGCCGCAGGCGTCGGAGCAGTCGGTCGCTGTCTGACCGCAAGCTTTCGCACCGTCTCAATGAAAAAAGCCGCCGTGGAGAACGGCGGCTTTTTTGCGTCCGGGCGATTATGCCGCTTCGCGCGACGCCTTCTTGCGCTCGTGCTCCTTCAGGAAGCGCTTGCGCAGGCGAATGCTCTTCGGCGTGATCTCGACCAGCTCGTCGTCCTCGATGAATTCCACCGCATACTCCAGCGTCAGCTGGATCGGCGGCACGAGGCGCACGGCTTCGTCGGTACCCGACGCACGCACGTTGGTCAGCTGCTTGCCCTTGATCGGGTTCACGACCAGGTCGTTGTCCCGCGAGTGGATGCCGATAATCATGCCTTCGTACACCGGATCGTTGTGGCTCACGAACATGCGGCCGCGGTCCTGCAGCTTCCACAGCGCGTACGCCACCGCGGCGCCGTCCTCTTGCGAGATCAGCACGCCGTTGCGACGGCCGGCCAGCTCGCCCTTCGAGTTGTCGACCGGCGCGTAGTCGTCAAACACGTGGCTCATCAAGCCAGTGCCGCGGGTCAGGGTCATGAATTCGGATTGGAAGCCGATCAGGCCACGGGCCGGAATGCGGTACTCCAGGCGCACGCGGCCCTTGCCGTCCGGTTCCATGTTCTGGAGGTCGCCGCGACGGCGGCCCAGCTCTTCCATCACGCCGCCCTGGTGCGAATCCTCGACGTCGACGGTCAGCAGCTCGTACGGCTCGCATTTCACGCCGTCGATGTCCTTGAACACCACGCGCGGACGCGAGACAGCCAGTTCATAGCCTTCGCGGCGCATGTTTTCCAGCAGGATGGTCAGGTGCAGTTCGCCGCGACCCGAGACTTCGAAGGTCGTGTCGTCGCCGGTATCGGTCACGCGCAGAGCGACGTTGGCCTTCAGCTCGCGGTCGAGACGATCGCGAATCTGACGGCTGGTCACGAACTTGCCTTCGCGGCCCGCCAGCGGCGAATTGTTGACGAGGAAGTTCATCGTCAGCGTCGGCTCGTCCACCTTCAGCATCGGCAGTGCATCGGGCACGTCCGGGGCGCACAGCGTGGAACCGATGCCGATTTCTTCGATGCCGTTGATCAGCACGATGTCGCCGGCTTGCGCCTCATCGACCAGCTGGCGCTCCAGGCCCTTGAACTTCAGCACCTGGTTGATGCGCGCCTTGATCGGCGTGGAGTCGGGACCGTTCATCACGATCACGTCCTGCAGCGCCTTGGCACGACCGCGCTTGATGCGGCCGATGCCGATCTTGCCGACGTAGGACGAGTAATCGAGCGAGGAAATTTGCAGCTGCAGCGGACCGTCCGGATCGTCGTCGCGCACCGGCACGTGCTCGAGCACGGCGTCGAACAACGGTTTCATCGTGCCTTCGCGCACGGTCGCATCGAGGCTGGCGTAGCCGTTCAGCGCCGAGGCGTACACCACCGGGAAATCCAGCTGTTCTTCCGTCGCGCCCAGCTTGTCGAACAGTTCAAAGGTCGCGTTGATGACCCAGTCCGGACGCGCGCCCGGGCGGTCGATCTTGTTCACCACGACGATGGGCTTCAGGCCCAGGCCAAGCGCCTTGCGCGTCACGAAGCGGGTCTGCGGCATCGGACCTTCCACGGCATCCACCAGCAGCAGTACGGAATCCACCATCGACAGCACGCGCTCCACTTCACCGCCGAAGTCGGCGTGGCCGGGGGTATCTACGATGTTGATGTGGGTGCCTTCGTATTCCACCGCGCAGTTCTTCGCCAAAATGGTGATGCCGCGCTCCTTCTCAAGGTCGTTCGAGTCCATGACGCGGTTGTCCACTTGCTGGTTCTCGCGGAAGGTACCGGATTGACGCAGCAGCTGATCCACCAGCGTGGTTTTGCCGTGGTCGACGTGGGCGATGATGGCGATGTTGCGCAGGGCGCGTTTGGTGTTTGACATGGCGGCGAAAAGCGGAAGACGGAAAACCGAAAATTATAGCATGCTGCGACGCAAGAAAGACAGGAAAATCCTTTGTATTTCAAAGAGTTGGTGCACGGGAATGATGCATGCGGAGCATGACGGCGGTGTGACGGGACCGACGATGGTCAAATGATTCCTCAGGTGTTCGAGGGTTCCCTCGCAGAGACCAAGCCGGTTTGCCGGTACGAGGGACTATCGGTCGTGTACGGCTTGCAGCCGCGACAAGGCGAGATTTTTGGAATTGACGTGCACCGGTGAGGCATCCCATGGGTTCCCGCCTGCGCGGGAACGACAGCGTTGTGATTGCGAATCCCTCTGTCGGCTGTCTCAACCTCGTGCCTGTCGTTCCCGCGCAGGCGGCAACCCAGAGATGCCTCAATACCCCTCGCCAAGACCGCAGCCAATACCAAGCGGTGCGTTTACAACCCGTCGACGCGTGCGTGGCGAAACACCTTACGCCCCTTACTGCGCCACTAACCGCTCCGGGGCCAGCACTCCCGCCTGAACCAGCGCCGTCCCAAGCAGCGCGGCATCGCTCGCACGGTACACGCGCACCCGCCCTCTCACATCGCCGGCAGCGATGCCATCCCGCCCTACAGCCAGCCGCTGCCCATGCTGGAATCGCCGCGCCAGCTCTTCGTCGAGCTGCACCTCTGGAAACGTCGACAACAAGGCATCGACCGGCGCCAGCAACGCGGTACGCTCTGCTTCCGCCACCGCCTCGAGCTGCTCGAGAGTGATGGCGCCGCTCAGTGTCAGATTTCCCACCACCGTCCGCCGCAGCATCTGCAAATGCCCGCCGCAATCCAGCGCTGCGCCGATGTCTTCGCCCAGCACGCGAATATAGGTGCCCTTGCTGCACGCCACCCGCAACCGCAGATACGGCGATTCATAGCCGAGCAACTCCAGCGCATGAATGCGCACCGCGCGCGCCTCCCGCTCCAGCGTGATGCCGGCACGCGCATACTCGTACAGCGGCTTCCCGTCGCGCTTCAACGCCGAATGCATGGGCGGCACTTGCAGGATGTCGCCGCGAAAACGCTCCAGCACGGTTTCAATCTGCGTCAGTGACACATCGACCGGCCGCGTCTCCACCACCTCACCTTCGGTATCGCCCGTGGTGGTCGCCAGGCCGAGATGCACGATGGTCTCGTAGGTCTTGTCGGCTTCGAGAAGATCCTGTGCGAACTTGGTCGCTTCCCCGAAGCACAGCGGGAGCAATCCGGTGGCAAAGGGATCGAGCGTGCCGGTATGGCCGGCCTTCTGGGCGTTCAGCAACCACTTGGCCTTGCCGAGCGCGTCATTGCTCGACAGGCCCGCTGGCTTGTCGAGCAGGAGCACCCCGTGCACGGGCACGCGGCGTTTCTTGGGCGGAGTCTGCGCCATGGAAGAAATGAAAGGAACCGTGCATCGCACGGCGATGGACGGCAAGGATCCGGCTTATTCCCGCGCGCGCGTCGCGTTCGCTTCGTCGATCAGCTTGGAGAGTTCCATGCCGCGCGAGGTCGATGTGTCATGCACGAAATGCAGTTCCGGAATCATGTGGATGGTGAGCCGGCGACCGAGTTGCCCGCGCAGAAAACCCGCCGCCTTGCGCAGGCCGGTCAGCGTATTCTGTACCGCTTCGTCGTTGTCCACCAGCGTGGTAAAGAACACCTTCGCGTGCGCGTAATCCGGCGTCACCTGGACTTCCGTGATGGTGATCATGCCGACGCGCGGATCCTTCAGCTCGAATGCAATGATTTCTGCGAGGTCGCGCTGGATCTGATCCGCCACGCGGAGTCCCCGGCCGGGGATTGATTTGCTGTGTTTTGCCATGATTGCTGCCTCAAAAACATCGTAGCCCGGTGGCGCCTTGCGTTCCGGGGCGTCTGCCCCGCGCATCGAGCTCCAACCGGGCTACGAAACTGCAGCCGCTCTGCGTGATCTGCTGTGCGGCTTACAGCGTACGAGCCACTTCCTGCACCTCGAAGACTTCCAGCTGGTCGCCTTCCTTGATGTCGTTGAAGTTTTTCAGCGACAGACCGCACTCGAAGCCGGACTTGACTTCGCGGACGTCGTCCTTGAAGCGCTTGAGCGAATCCAGCTCGCCGGTCCAGATGACGACGTTGTCGCGCAGCAGACGCACCGAGGCGCCGCGGCGCACCAGGCCATCCAGCACGTAGCAACCGGCGATCGAACCGACCTTGCTGACGTGAAAGACCTGGCGGATCTCGACCAGACCCAGCGCCTGTTCGCGCTTCTCCGGTGCGAGCATGCCGGACATCGCCGCTTTCACATCGTCCACGGCGTCGTAGATGATGTTGTAGTAGCGGATGTCCACGCCGCTGGCTTCGGCCAGCTTGCGTGCCGAAGCGTCGGCCCGGGTGTTGAAGCCGAGGATGACCGCCTTCGACGCCATTGCCAAGTTGACGTCCGACTCGCTGATGCCGCCGACCGCCGCGTGCACGACCTGCACCCGTACTTCATTGGTGGACAGCTTTTGCATCGCGTGCACGATGGCTTCCTGCGAACCCTGCACGTCGGCCTTGATGATGAGCGCCAGCGACTTGACTTCGCCTTCGGCCATCTGCTCGAACATGTTCTCGAGCTTGGCAGCTTGCTGCTTCGCGAGTTTGACGTCGCGGAATTTGCCTTGGCGGAACAGCGCGATCTCACGCGCCTTGCGCTCGTCGGTCATGACCATGACTTCCTCGCCCGCACCCGGCACTTCGGTAAGACCCTGGATCTCGACCGGAATCGACGGACCGGCTTCAGCGATGTTCTTGCCGTTCTCGTCCAGCATCGCGCGCACGCGGCCGTACGAGGAACCCGCCAGCACGACGTCGCCGCGCTTGAGCGTACCCGACTGCACAAGCACCGTCGCCACCGGGCCGCGGCCCTTGTCCAGCTTGGCTTCGATGACGAGGCCCTTGGCCGGCGCATCGACCGGCGCCGTCAGTTCCAGCACCTCGGCCTGCAGCAGCACGTTTTCCAGCAGATCGTCGATGTTCTGACCGGTCTTCGCGGACACCGGGATGAACGGCGCCTCGCCGCCATACGCTTCCGGCACCACGCCTTCAGCCACCAGTTCCTGCGTTACGCGGTCCGGGTTGGCACCCTGCTTGTCGATCTTGTTGATCGCCACGACGATAGGCACGCCCGCAGCCTTCGCGTGGGCGATGGCTTCCTTCGTCTGCGGCATCACGCCGTCGTCGGCCGCCACCACGAGGATGACGATGTCCGTCGCCTTCGCACCGCGGGCACGCATGGCGGTAAACGCTTCGTGACCCGGCGTATCGAGGAAGGTAATGATGCCGCGCGGCGTCTCGACGTGGTAAGCGCCGATGTGCTGCGTAATGCCGCCGGCTTCGCCCGCCGCCACCTTGGCGCGACGGATGTAGTCCAGCAGCGAGGTCTTGCCGTGGTCGACGTGACCCATGACGGTCACCACCGGCGCACGCGGCAGCATTTCGGCATCGGTCTGTTCGCCGACTTCCTGCAGCAGCGCTTCCGGATCGTCCAGCTTGGCGGCAAACGCCTTGTGCCCCATTTCCTCGACGAGAATCATCGCGGTTTCCTGGTCCAGCACCTGGTTGATGGTGACCATCTGGCCCAGCTTCATCAAGTGCTTGATCACCTCGGACGCCTTCACCGCCATCTTGTGGGCGAGTTCGGCGACCGTGATCGTTTCCGGCACGTACACATCCTTGACGATGGCTTCGGTCGGCGCCTGGAAATTGCTTTCACGGTCGTCGCCGTGGCCATGCGAGCCGCGGCCCTTCGGACCGGCACGCCAGCCGTCGCCGCCACCGGACGGCGCCGTCGCGCCGCGGGTCTTGATGCCGCCGCGCTTCTTCGCATCGTCCTGCCAGGTCGAGGCCACGTTGGCCGACTTGATGGATTTCTTGTCGCCCGGTGCCGGCTTCTTGTCCGGACCGGCGCCTGCGCCGACTGCCGGCCTCTTGTCCGCGGGACGATGCAGCG
>SPQI01000144.1 GCA_004570315.1 Oxalobacteraceae bacterium OM1
GGCCCGGCGGCAGCGCCGGCACCCGGGCCGGCGCCACCGGGTCCGGGGGCGGCCGGCCGATGGGTCAGATACCAGGCCAGCGCAAACAGGGCCAGCAGGCTGAGGAGCGCGACGATGACGCCGAGGCGGGACTTGCGCCGCTTCACCGGTGCGGCGGAAGCAGGTAATTCTTCTCTGGGTGGGTTCATGCGTGGATTCCTTGCGGCCGGCACGGCGACAGGCGTACCGGCGATTTCCGCCGGAGCGGCAGGCGCCGGCGTTGGCGCGGCGCATGAATGCAATGTTCAGGCCAGTTTGTATCGATGCGATGTCTCGGCCGGGCGCATTTGTATCGAAATGTGGGTCGTGTGTGAAAAGCTTCTACTGAGTAATTTTCTTGGGTCTTGAAATCCGGAATGCCGTCCCAATATCCGCCGCAAACCGCGCCGTTCCCGGCCTGCGGTCCCGAACATCCAACGACTCTCGAGGTAAAAATGGCTGCATCCGAAAAGCAAACCCTGGGGTTCCAGGCAGAAGTCAAACAGCTGTTGCAACTGATGATTCACTCCTTGTATTCCAACAAGGAGATCTTCCTGCGCGAACTTATCTCGAACGCCTCCGACGCGGCCGACAAGCTGCGCTTCGAAGCGATCAACAACGCCGCGCTCTACGAGAACGACCCTGAACTGCAAATCAAGGTGACCTTCGACCCGGCGGCCCGCACCGTCACCATTTCCGACAACGGCATCGGCATGAGCCGCGAGGAAGCCATCGAGCATCTCGGCACCATCGCCAAGTCCGGCACCAAGGAATTCTTCTCGCGCCTGTCCGGCGACCAGCAGAAGGACGCCGCGCTGATCGGCCAGTTTGGCGTGGGCTTCTACTCGGGCTTCATCGTCGCCGACAAGATCACCGTGGAAACCCGCCGCGCCGGGCTGCCGGCCGACCAGGGCGTACGCTGGGAATCGGGCGGCGAAGGCGACTTCACCGTCGAGCAGATCGACAAGCCCAACCGCGGCACCGACATCACCCTGCACCTGCGCGAAGGCGAGGACGAGCTGCTTGCCATCTGGAAACTGAAGTCCATCATCCGCAAGTATTCCGACCACATCTCCCTGCCCATCCTGATGAAGAAGGAAGAGTGGGATGCGGAGAAGAAGGAAACCGTCATCAAGGACGAGTTCGAGACGGTCAACCAGGCCAGCGCGCTCTGGACCCGCAGCAAGTCCGAGGTCACGCCGGAGCAGTACGAAGAGTTCTACAAGCACGTCTCCCACGACTTCGAAGGCCCGCTCGCCTATACGCACAACCGCGTCGAAGGCCGCAGCGAATACACCCAGCTGCTCTACATCCCGCAGCGCGCACCCTTCGACCTTTGGGACCGCAACAAGCGCGGCGGCATCAAGCTCTATGTGAAGCGCGTCTTCATCATGGACGACGCCGAGCAGCTCATGCCGGTCTATCTGCGCTTCGTGAAAGGCGTGATCGATTCGGCCGATCTGCCCCTGAACGTCTCGCGCGAAATCCTGCAGGAGTCGCGCGACGTGAAGGTGATTCGCGAAGGCTCCACCAAGCGCGTGCTGGGCCTGCTGGAAGAATTGGCCAATGGCGAGGAACAGGAACAGAAGGACAAGTACGCCACGTTCTGGACGGAATTCGGCCAGGTGCTGAAGGAAGGCATCGGCGAGGACCAGGCCAACAAGGAGCGCATCGCCAAGCTGCTGCGCTTCGCTTCGACGCACAACGACAACGACGCGCAGACCGTGTCCTTCGCCGACTACATCGGCCGCATGAAGGAAGGCCAGGACAAGATCTACTACGTCACTGCCGATAACTACACGGCGGCAAAGAATAGTCCGCACCTCGAGGTCTTCCGCAAGAAAGGCGTGGAAGTGCTGCTGATGATCGACCGCGTCGACGAGTGGATGCTCTCCTTCCTGCATGACGTGGATGGCAAGGAGCTGGTCTCGGTCGCCAAGGGCGACCTCGACCTCGGCAAGCTGGAAGACGAAGCCGAGAAGAAGCAGCACGAGGAGACCGAGAACCAGTACAAGGAGCTGGTCGAGAAGATGAAGGACGCACTGGCCGACAAGGCCAAGGACGTGCGCGTCACCTTCCGCCTGACCGACTCGCCCGCCTGCCTGGTGGCCGACGAGCACGAACTCTCGGGCAACCTTATCCGCATGCTGAAGGCGGCCGGCCAGAACGCGCCGGAGTCCAAGCCCATCCTGGAAATCAACCCGGATCACCCGCTGGTGCAGCGGCTGAAATATGAAGAAGCCAAGTTCGGCGACTGGTCGCACATCCTGTTCGACCAGGCCACGCTGGCCGAGGGCGGCAACCTGAGCGATCCGGCAGGTTTCGTGAAGCGCCTGAACGAGATGCTGCTGGCGACGAGCAAGTAAGTCTCATGCGAACGCCGCGGCACCGCTGACGAGGCGGAGGAATGCGGCGCACTCGAAAGCACAAAGGCCGCCCCTTGGGGCGGCCTTTTTTCTGCGAGCACGGGTTATCGCGGCGTCATGCGTAATTGTGATACTCGAAGCCGTTCTGAATGGTGCCGATCACCTGCGCCTGGTTTTCCGGGCTCTCGCTGAAGTTCATCAGCACCTCCGCTGGCGCTTGCTTCGCCGCGACGGTGCTGGTGCCATTGAGGATACCTACCCAGAAATCCACTTCGTTCTGTTGCGGCGTGCGATGCAGCACGTTCTTGTACAGCAGGTTGACGAGCGTCGTGTATGACGGGTTGCTGCCGTAGAGCGACTTGAACTCGGCCGAGTCCATGAAATTCTGGGCCAGCTGCAGAAGCGGCGTACCGGCATCCATGGCCTTGATCTGCCAGCCCACCCCGTCCGTGTCCGGCTGACGGTTGAACGCCGCTTGGTAGAGGCGATACGTCTGTCCAGCCGTGCCCGACGCGTCCAGCGCAATGCTGCTGTCCGCAAAATGCAGGCGCTCGATGTTCATGAGCACGTCGGTGCCTTCGGTGGACACGTTGTCCTTGACGGTATAGCCGGTGTTCGTCTTGGTGATCGTGTAGTTCGCCCGGACGCCGGTGTAAGCGCCGGTGTCGATGCCCGCACCGCCATCCAGGATGTCGTTGCCGCCGCCACCTTTCAGGATGTTCTTCCCCGAGTTGCCGGTCAGCGTGTTGTTCAAGGCATTGCCGGTGGCATCGATGTCCGCTGTGCCGGTCAGCGTGACCGCGGTTTCGGTGCTCGACAGCGTATAGCTCGTCGCGGACTCCTTGCCTGCCGAGGTGCTCGACAGGAACGGGTTGGAGACGCGGTACGCGCGCTCGCCCAATCCATTGATGCCCGACACGAGATTGGTCGCCACGCTGGCGAACACGATGTAGTGTCCGTCCCCGGAAATGGCGGCCGCCTCGCTATAACCGTTCGCCTGCTGACCGGTTGAGGTAACCGAGACGCGCTGAATGGCACCGGTCTCGAAGTCCTTGATGAAGACGTCGCTGTAGGAATCCCTATCGCCCGCCACCAGGTCGTGCGCCGTGCTGGAAAACACGAGGAAGCGGCCGTCGTCCGACAAGGCGTGCCGCGTGATGCCCCCACCCACGATGCCGAAGCTGATCTTTTCGATCGCCCCGGTTTGCATGTCCTTGCGGAAGACGCCCTGTTCGCCTGTGCTGTCGCCCGGAACGAGGCCGGTGCGGCGGCTGACGAAAGCGACGTAGCGACCGTCCGCAGACATCGACGTCAACCCGAGGTCGAGGTCGTCGCCACCTGCGACTGCGCCGGCAGCGTTGGTGACGACCTGTTGCAGCTCCCCGGTCTGCAAGTTCTTGCGGTACAGCTCTTTCGGCCCCAGGTTGTTGGTGTAGCCGACGAAGGTGGCATAGACCCCGTCCGCCGAGACAGTGCCGGTATAGGCGTACGGCTTGGGCGCGGCGCCCGACGCGCTGGTGGAAATGACCGTCAATGCGCCGGACTGCATATCCTTGAGCAAGACCTTGTCGGGCGAACTGGTCAAGCCGCCGAACACGACGTAACGTCCGTCCGCGCTGACCGACGGTTCGGCGCCGCCTTTCTCGCCCGCGATCGCGCTCACGTCCAGCCGTTCGATCTGGCCAGTCACCAGGTCCTTGCGATAGGCGTCGACGGTGGTCGGCACCTTGTCGCCCGGCGCCAGGTTGCTGGCGTTGGAATAGAAGACCACATACCGGCCATCGGCAGAGATCTCGGGCAGGAAACTATCGTAGTTGGCCGGCTGGCCCGACGCGTTCGACGACGCCACCACGAGCTCGCCGGTCAGCATGTCGGTGACGTAGATCTCGTGGTAGCTCGTGGCCGTTTGCCCTTCCATCACGACATAGCGGCCGTCGGCGGACATGGCGGCAATCAGTGCGTAGTGCTCTCCCGTAGCCGAGGTGATGGTTCCATCGACGCGCACAATGCTGGCGGCGGACGATCCGCCGCCCGTACCACCGCCCGTACTGGTCGTTGCCTGCGTCGTGAAATCGTAGGCTGCCGTCCCGGCGTAGGCATTGCCCGCCTGGTCCTTGACGGCGCCGGAGGCCAGCGTGACGAAATAGTTCGTGCCGCCAGTCAGCGTTGCCGTCGGATCGATGGTGAGCGTCGATCCTGCAATCGACAGGCGCGAACTGGTCGCCGCATCGAAGGACTCGACCACCGTGCCGGAGGCCGTCTTCAGCACGATGGTGCCACTGCCCCGCTGGATGGCCTCGCTGAACGTGATGACGATGTTCGAGCCGGTGGCGACGTTGGTCGCGCCGTCCGCGGGGCTGAAGGCGCTTACCGTCGGCGGCGTGGTGTCGGTGCCGGCGTTCGACATCAGCGCCGACGCCGCGACGCTCTTGTCGGCGAAGCTGAAGGTTTCCACGCCGGTCACCGTGTCGGTGCCGCCGCCGGCCGTCGTGACGCTGAATGCGCCGGTGGCGCTGGAGTAAGTAATGGTGGCGGCCGCGTACTGCCCGGGGAATACGGCCGTGTCCGTGCCCGCGCCGCCGTCGATGACGTCGTTGCCGGCGCCGCCTTCCAGGGTGTCGTTGCCGCCGTAACCGCGCAACTGGTCGGCCCCGACGCTTCCCTTGATCGTGTCCGCCCCGGCCAGCACGTAGGCATAGAGCTGCTGCGTCGCGCCGGTCAGGTCGAGATAGGCCTGCACCTGGGTCGCATCGGCGGACAGTCCGGTGGCGCTGTAGATGAGGACGTTGTTCAGGTAGAAGCTGCTGCCGGTGAGCGTGCCGTAGATGGTGCCGGCGGCGTCATAGCTGAAGGACCCGGAGAAGACCTGCTTGTGCGTACCGTCCGAAATCGTCACGGACGAGGCCGTCGCGGCGACGACCTCCCAATCCCAGTCCTGATTGGCCGAAAAGTCGAAGCTGCTCGAAAGTGTGATTGACGCCATGCTCCATCCTTCAAATGTGATGTTTGCCGCCTGCGTGAACAAGCCTCCCGGCGCCTTGCCGCGTGTCTCCAGCCGCGCCAACGCCTGCACACCGATATATGACAGCTTGGCATGCAGCGTGCGCCATTGTAGGAGCGGACCGCACCGGGCGCATCACTTGAATTAGGTAGACGGCGGCGGCACCGAGGAGATGTTGTCAATCATGCACTTTCAAAAGCGCCGTTCGGTCCTCCTCTGTTGCGTGCGCTTATTGCACCTGCTTATTGCACCCGCTTATTGCGGCACCAGGCCGCGCGACCGTTCAACCGCCGCGAGCACGTCCACCGGCGCGACCACGCCCGCGCGCGAGCGCACCACGCCCTTCGACGTCCCGATCGCGGCCACTCGGCCGCCGGCCGTGAAGGTATGCGTCATGTAGAAGTACTTCTCGTCCCAGCGCGTGATCTCCAGCGCCACCTCGAAGCGCTCCCACAGCTGGAGCGGCTTCTTGTACGTCATCGTGTGGTCCGCGATGATCGGCATCCACTTCTGCTGCAGCATCACCTTCGCAAGGCCGGTGCGAATAAAGACGTCCACACGATTGAGGTCGCAGATGGTGAGGTAGCGGCCGTTGTTCATGTGGAAGTTGATGTCGAGGTCGTTGGGCAGCGTGCGCAGCTTCAGCCGACTCGTCGCCGACCGTACCGGCAGCCGTTCGCGGAAGCGGGAGAGCAGCAGCACGTACAGCATGCGAAAGAGCAGGCTCATGGTGCGCCCCGTTCAGCGCAGGTTCATCGTGATGCGCGCCGTGAAGACATGCTTGCCCTCGACGTCGTAGGCGTCCACCGGCACCTCCACGTTGCCGGTCTGCGACCAGTCGATGGCCGAGCCGTCGGCGACCACGCGCATGTCGGTCCTGGCCTTGGCCAGGTATTGCACGTTCATGCCGACCGGGATCCATTGCCGTCCCTCCGGAATCGACACCGTGGTCATCGTGCCGGCGGCGAGTTCGGCGGCGTTGCACAGTGCGATCGCATGCACGGTGCCGATGTGGTTGTGGACTTCACGACGGTTCGGGAAGGTCACTTCCGCATGGCCGGGGCGCAGCGTGGTGAAGCTCGGCGTAATCGTGGAGAAATACGGCGCAATGCCGGTCACCGCCTTGCTGAAGGCTTCGTTGCCCATGTTCTGGTACATCGCGAGGGTCTGGTTCATACGTCTCCTTGGCAGGCCTGCCGGCCATCTGTTAAGTTGCGGACGCGCCTCGCAAGGCATTGCGAAGGCACTAGAATACTATTCTAGAACGTTATTCTAGTCAAACCGGAACGACCATGACCACGGAAAAGAAAAGCAGGAAACAGGAGATCCTCGACGCCGCCCTCGCATGCTTCACCGAATTCGGCATCGACGGCACGACTGTCGAGATGATCCGGGAACGCTCCGGCGCAAGCGTGGGCAGCATGTACCACCACTTCGGCAACAAGGAGAGCATTGCCGCCGCGCTGTACGTCGAATCGCTGGCCGAGTACAAGGCCTATCACCAGGAGTTGATGGATGGCGCGGAGACGGCAGAGCAAGGGGTGAAGGCGACCGCCTACGCCTATGTGGATTGGGTCTCGGCGAATCCGGAGAAGGCCCGCTTCGTGCTCTACAGCCGCAGCGTCGTGAACAAGACCGAGGCCGCCGCCGAATTGTCGAAGCGGGCGCGGGTGCATATCGAGGCGGTCTTCCAGTGGTTCGAACCGCATATCGCGGCGGGACGGATGAAGCGGCTGCCGAAGGAAATCTACGGATCGCTGCTCACCGGGCCGGCGCATGATTACGCGCGGCTGTGGTTGTCGGGGCGGGCGAAGACGGATATCAAGGCGTATCGGGAGATCTTTGCGGAGGCGGCTTGGGATGCGGTGAAAGGATGAGGCGGGAACCCAGTAACTGCGGTGGCTCAGGACCGTGAAGCCAGCTCAGCGAACAACTGTTCCCCCGACAACGCCCGCACCCGCTTCTCCTCCGCCCCACGCATCAACTCGATCACCTTCCGATTCGCCGGCGCATCCTTCCCCACCGACTGCGCCAGCTTCACCACAGCGCCATTGATGTAATCCACCTCGGTCCGCCGCCCGGCCTGCAGGTCTTCCCACATCGACGAGCGCGCCTCGGGATCGATGCGCAGCATCGCCCCCGCGATCCGCGCGAAGAGAAAATCCGGTAGCCGCAGCAAGCGCGGCATCACACCCGGCGCGACCTTGCCAAGCTTCGCCGGCTGGATGCCGGCAACCTTCAGCACTGACAAAGCCTCCTCCATCAGCAACGCCAGGCAACGCCGATAAGCCCGCTGCGACAGCTCCGTCTTGAGCGGCACGCCGGACAGCGCATTGACCGGATTGTTCAGATTGAGCAGCAGCTTGCCCCACTGCACTTCGAGGAAATCGCTGCGCTCTGCCAGCGGCAGATGCGCCGCCGCAAAGGCCGCATGCCATGGCCCGAGCGCAGGCGTCGCCTCCGTCATCAGATCGCCTTCCGTCCCCCGATGAAAACGCCCGCCTTCCATCTGCACGACGTTGAACGGCACCATGCCGCCCACGATCGTCTGCCCCGGCAAGGCGCCGCGCAGCACGTCGGCATTGCCGATGCCATTCTGCAGGCTGAGCACCACCGCATCCGGCCGCGCGAACTCGCGCAGAGTGTTTGCGGCCTGCGCTGTATCCGCGCTCTTGACCGTCACGAGCACGAGCGCGGCCTCGCGCAACACGGCGGGATCTTCGGTAAAGGGAATGTCGCTGCCCGCCAAGGCATGCCGCCCGCCGTACAGATCGGTCAGCAGCAAGCCTTCACGCCGCAGCCGCTCTCCCATGCGGGCGCGGCCCAGCAGCACGACGTCGGCGCCGCCCGCGAGCAGGCAGCCGCCGACATAGACGCCGATCGAGCCGGCGCCGAAAACGACGATGCGCATCTCAGTACGCGATGCGCAGGCATCGGTAGAGGAAGCCCAGCACGAACAGCGGGCCGATCAGCAGGAAGCGCAGGTCGTCGAAGAACGACGGCTTCTTGCCTTCGATCTTGTGGCCGATGAACTGACCGATCCAGGCCACCACGAACACGGCCAGCGACACCTGCCAGACCATGCCTTGCGGCACCAACGTCAGGACCCACAGCATCGCCGCGGAAAAGAGCGTCATGCCGACGGCGAACGGGACGGACAGACTGAAGTAGTAGACCAGCGAAATCAGGCAGGTGCCGAAAGCGACGTACGGATGAATCGCCCACAGCATCCCGAGCAGAGAAAACACGATCGCCGGAATGCAGATGAAGTGAATGACTTCGTTGGTCGGATTGACGTGGCTCTCCGAATAGCGGGCCAGCAGGGAATCGATTTGACGCTGTGCAACGTGCTCCATGGATGTCTCCTTGTTTTGGCTGCCGCCCGCCTTTGCATGCAGGTCGGCTTGATCGCATGGTAGTGCATCACCCGCCGGGCGGCTTGAACGCAATCGTCATCTTGTGCAGTTCGGATGGCACCACGCCGAAGGTGGCGCGGAAGCTGCGGCTCATGTGTGCGAGGTCGGCGAAGCCGGCGCGGTGCGCAGCCTGCGTCATGTTCTCGCCGCGCGCCACGGCAGCCACGGCGTCGAGCAGGCGCGTCCACAACAGGTAACGCGTCAGCGGCAGGCCGGTCTGCTGGCAGAACAAATGGGTGAAGCGGCTCTCCGACAGGTGCACGCGTTCCGCCAGCTGCGCGCCGGTGCACGCCTCCGCAGGATGCGCCGCGATCCACGCCAAGGCCTTGCCGATACGTTCGTCGTAGCCGGCCGGCGTCGATGCGGAGGGCAACGCGCAGGCCAGCCATTGTTGCAGCGCACCTTCGGCAGCGTCGATGTCCAGTGCGCCATGGCGAGCAGCATCGATCGCGGCGGCAACCGGTGCAAAGGCAGGCTGCCGTTCGTAGCCGGCCTCCACCTGCGACGCCAACGTCTTCTGCCGCTGCGGCAGCTCGACGAAGATGTGGGCCAGCAGGCTGTCGCGGCAATCGAGCTGGTGCGCCTGGTTGGGTGCGAACAGCGCCGCCCGCGTCTCGGTCCACGCGCCCTCCTTCCCGAGCCGCACGCGGAAAGGCTTGTCGATACCGAAGGTGAGCTGCATCGCGAAGTGCGCATGCGGCGACGAATCGATGCCCGGCCCGACCACCAGCGCCCGGCCATGCCAGAGGAAGAGCGATCCGCGCTGCGGCATGTCAGCGGCCGCCGGCCACGTCCACCAGCGCGCCGGTGGTATACGAGGCCTGGTCCGACAGCAGCCAGAGGATGGCATTGGCGACTTCCTGTGCGTCCCCGCCGCGCTTCATCGGCACCGCATCCTTCACCCGCTCCACCCGCCCCGGCTCGCCGCCGCTGGCGTGGATGTCGGTGTAGATGACGCCCGGCCGCACGGCGTTCACGCGGATGCCTTCGGCGGCCACTTCCTTGGCCAGGCCGACGGTGAAGGCATCGATCGCGCCCTTCGAGGCCGCGTAGTCCACGTATTCGTTCGGCGCGCCGAGCCGCGCCGCGACCGACGAGAGATTGACGATGGCCCCGCCGTTGCCGCCATGGCGCGCCGACATGCGGCGCACCGCCTCGCGCGCGCAGAGGAAGCTGCCGGTGACGTTGGTGGCAAGGATGCGCGACAGCCGGCCGGCATCCATGTCCTCCACCCGCATCTGCCGCTCGAGGATGCCGGCGTTGTTGACCAGCGCCGTCACTCGCCCGAGGCTGCGGTCGACGGTCTCGAACAGGTTCACCACATCCGGCTCCGACGCGACGTCGGCGCGCACGGCGATGGCGGTGCCGCCGCTGTCCGTGATGGCCTTCACCACCGCGTCGGCGGCCGCCTTGTTATGCAGGTAGCTGATGCAGACGGCATAGCCCTGCGCCGCCGCCAGCTGCGCGGTAGCCGCGCCGATGCCGCGGCTGCCGCCGGTGATGACGATGATGTTGGTGTTCATGCAAGTCTCCGCCGTGTTGTTTTTTGTGGAACGATACCATCACGCCGCCCTCCTAATGGAACGCTCACCATCACACCGTCATGCAAGCAAGCGACCTCCTCACCGGCATCCCGCCCGTCATCCGACCCGACACCCGCATCCTCATCCTCGGCAGCTTTCCCGGCGAAGCCTCGCTCGCCGCCCAGCGCTACTACGCCCATCCGCGCAACCTATTCTGGCGGCTGCTCTCTGCCGTGCTCGATGAAGATATCGCTGGCCTGCCCTACGAAGCCCGCCTGGAGCGCCTGCTTGCGCACCGCATCGGCCTGTGGGACGCCATCGCCGCCTGCAAGCGGGAAGGCAGCCTCGATGCTTCCATCCGCCGGGCGCAGCACAACGACTTCACCGCGCTCAAGCGCGACTGCCCGGCATTGCGCCGGATTTGCTTCAACGGCAAGACGTCCGGCAAGCTGGAACCGGAGTTCGCCGCTGCCGGTTTCGAGACGCTGGTGCTGCCGTCCTCGTCCCCGGCCAACGCTTACCTCTCCTTCGAACAAAAGCTGGCCGTGTGGCGCGGCATCCTTGGGTAGAATTGCGCGCAGTCCACCTTCCGCCGTCCCGCCATGCTCATCAAACGCAAGTCCATCGAAGCCGATGCCAATACCAAGGCCGGTCCCGGCAAGCCCAAGGCGCCGCGCAAGCCCAAGTTCGCGCCGGTGACCTTGTCGGAAGAGAACGGCGTGCGCTTCCTGCACTTCGGCACCGAGTGGGTTCAAGGCGCGATGCGCCTGCGCAAGCCCGACTGGATCGAGCTCGAATACGCCCAGCAGATGATGGCGTGGATGCTCTTCAAGCACGATGCGGCTCACATCGCCCAGCTCGGTCTCGGCACCGGCGCGCTCACCAAGTTCTGCTACAAGCAGTTCCCGCAGATGCGCGTCACGGCGGTCGAACTCAATCCTTCCGTGATCGCCATCTGCCGCAGCATGTTCAAGCTGCCCGAAGAAGATGACCGTCTGTCCATCCTCGAAATGGATGCCCTCGACTTCGTCAACGACCCGGCCCGCCACGGCACGCTCGACGTGCTGCAGGTCGATCTCTACGACGCCACCGCGCGCGGCCCGGTCCTCGACACGCCGGAGTTCTACCAGGCCTGCGCCGCCAGCCTGAAGCCCGACGGCGTCATGACGGTGAACCTGTTCGGCGACCATCCGAGCTATCTGAGAAATCTGAAAGCGATGCGCTTCGCCTTCCATTCCATCGTCTGCCTGCCGGAAGTCCACGAAGGCAATGTTGTCGCCCTGGCATTCCGCACCGAGCCGCCGCTGGATTTCCCGGCGCTGTACGAACGCGCCGCCGAGATCACCGCCGCGACGAGGCTGCCCGCCAAATCGTGGGTGAACGGCATCAAGGCACGTCTGGAACGGCTTTAACAATATTGCGCTGGGGTATGATTGTCCGATCCGACATGACTGCCCGGCGCCCATGAACAAAGTCGTCTCCAAGCCGCTCGACGTCCAGCAAATCTTCACCTGGCTGCTCGCCGACGGCGTCCTCCGCAAGGAAGAGGCCAAGCCCGCCTACAACCAGGCGCAGGCCCTGTTGAAAAACAGCAGCGCCTCCATGCATCCGCTGACCGCCGTCGCGCAGTGCAAGCTGCAGTCGGCCAAGGCGCCGCACAAGCACCTCACGCTCGACTGGCTGACCGAATGGATGGCCGGCAAGGTGGACCTGCCCTTCTTCCGCATCGATCCGCTGAAGATCGATTTCACCCGCGTGGCGGACGTGATGTCGGCCACCTATGCCTCGCGCTTCAACATCCTGCCGGTGGAGCTCGGCCCCACCGAGGTCACCATTGCCACCGCCGATCCGTTCTCGCTGGAATGGGAAGCGGAGATTGCAAAGATCACGCGGCGCAGCGTCAAGCTGGTGGTGTCCAACCCGCTCGACATCGCGCAATACACCGCCCAGTTCTTCACGCTGGCCAAGTCGATCAAGGGCGCGAACAAGTCCAACGGCCAGGACGTCTCGCTGCGCAACAACTTCGAGCAGCTGGTGGAGCTGGGCAAGGCCAACAAGCAGCTCGACGCCAACGACCAGCACATCGTCAATATCGTCGACTGGCTCTGGCAATACGCCTTCGAACAGCGCGCCTCCGACATCCACCTCGAACCCAAGCGCGACCTCGGCGTGATCCGCTTCCGGATCGACGGCGTGCTGCACCAGGTCTACCAGGTGCCGGCCGTGGTCATGATCGCGATGACGGCGCGCATCAAGCTGCTCGGCCGCATGGACGTGATCGAGAAGCGCCGTCCGCAGGACGGCCGCATCAAGACGCGCACCGCCGGCGGCCAGGAGATCGAACTGCGCCTCTCCACCATGCCGACCGCCTTCGGCGAAAAGCTCGTCATGCGCATCTTCGATCCCGACGTGGTCGTGAAGACCCTGCCCGAGCTGGGCTTCCCGCCGGACGATGCGCGCCGCTGGGACGCACTCACGGCACGGCCGCACGGCATCATTCTCGTCACCGGCCCGACCGGCTCCGGCAAGACCACCACGC
>SPQI01000011.1 GCA_004570315.1 Oxalobacteraceae bacterium OM1
CCGGCGCCCGCACCAGCACCGGCCCCGGCCCCGGCACCAGCACCAGCACCAGCCCCGACTTCGCCACCCGGCAACCAGGCGCCCTTGGTTCGGCCGGTTCCTACCGGGATTAACGACAACACGACGGTTGCGCTGGAGTGCGGCGTCCTGTACCAAGGCACGCTCGACTTGACCGGCCGGTCGAACGTCACGGTCAAAACGGTCGGCGGCTGCGGCAAGGCGACGATCTCGCCGGCGTACGCCGTCACGGGATGGACGCCCTATCGCGGCCAGATCTATGTGGCGCGCGTACGCTTCACCCCGATGCAAGTGGCAATCGATGGCGTCCCTGCTGCCGTCGCCCATTGGCCGGATGCGCCGCAAGTCTGGGCCACCAGTGCGAGCGCGGTCCCGAGCAGCGACCTGGCCGGCGCGACTCTGGTTTACCAGGAAAACCGCTCGGTGATCAAGGCGCAGCAGCTCAACAGCAATGCGGTCAATACAGCCAAGCCGTTTTACCTGGAAGGCAAGCTCTGGATGCTGGACCGCCCGGGCGAGTGGGCTGCGCACGATGACTGGCTGTATGTGTGGACACCGGACGGGGCTTCCCCGGAAGGGCGGGTGTGGGCCGCGCCTGGCGACAGCGCTATCAATGCGGACCTGTCGGCCAACGTGACGATCGACGGCATCAAGGTTGCCTTGGGATTTCACGGCATTAGTGCCAACAAGGCAGTCAACCTGCAGGTGCGCAATGCAGAGATCGCCTATAGTGCACAGGACGGGATCTGGGCCAGCGGCAGCAACAGGCTGGCCGTGGATCGGACCACGATCGTGGGCGCGCGCCGCAACGGTATCGACGGCTGGTATTCGGTCGTGGACGCCGTGGTCACCAATACGACGGTCAGCGATACCGGGATGGTCAACCTGCCCAGCCCCAGTAACGCCGGCATCATGTTTGGGGGGGGAGCGAACAACCGCATTGATAACGTGCGCGTAATGAACTCCGCATACCATGGCATTGCGGTCAGCCATAATCGTGACACGACGGTGTCCAACAGCGTCGTCGATACCGCCTGCGTCCGATTGACTGACTGCGGCGGCATCTACACCAGCGCACGCGACACGGTCCCGTTGCCCTTGAAGATGCGGATCGAAGGCAACACCGTAGTGAATGTACGGGGCGCCGAAGGCATCGGCATCTACCTGGACGATTCCGCCAACGGCGTGGATGTCGTCGGCAATACGGTCGCCCGAAACACGAAAGGCATGATGCTCCACAGCGCATTCGACAACGTCATCAGCAACAACCGGTTCGAGTCGAGTGCCATCATGCATATCGCGTTCCCGCAGGATGTCGGAACGACGATTCATGGCAACGTGGTCACGCACAATACCTTCATCTCGACCCAGGGCGAACAGACGTTCAATATGGGGCCGGGGGCGAACCTGAAGACGTTCGCCACATTCGACGCCAACACTTACCGCGGCGCCGACCCCGGAGTGTTCGCGGTCACCTGGGACGGGAAGTCAAATTCCGTCAAGCACACCTATAGCCAATGGAGAACGTGGTCCGGGCAAGACAGCCACTCGACCATGAACGGCGCACCGTAGCGAGCGCGGCGTCCCTGTGCCACTGGCCGGTACAGCCGCCGGCGGGGCAGGGTGTCTTCCACCGGCCATGGCGTCCCAGGCCCTCCTTGCCGCGGGCAAGCGACCACAGTATGGCGCAGGTGTGCCGCGTGATCGCGCGCAACGTCCTTTAACGGGGCATGCAGGTGTCTCCGTTTCCGGGTGGCCGGCGCGTGTCGTGGAGCCCCGCCCCATTAAGCGCTTCTGAGCTTCACGGCAGTCCTGGTGTGACGCGCAATAGTGGCGACGGCGCCGGCCTGCTCCGGTCTGCGACCCGCCTGTCGGCTAACGGGTTGGCGAGTGATGCCGATTGGGAAGGGTCGCATTGACTGCGTGCCATGACGCCCACAAGCGATCCGGAGCTTCGTCAATGGAATTATTAAGGAATGCCGTTCTTCCTTAATAATTCTTTTCCCCGCCGGCCGACCCGAGCGTAATCGCTATCGATTTCATGCAACCAAGGGAGTGTATCGATGGACGATTTGTGGGCGCGCCTTCAAGGCATCACCCCCAACCCTTCCGACGAGGATCGCCAGTACATCACATCCAATTTTCTGACCGTGGAAGAGTTTTGCCATGGTCGCAGGGTGCTGCCGGCTTGGATCAAGACCTTGATGGCCCAAGGCACATTGCCGTTGCCGCCATACGTGCTGGACGGCGAGCCCATGATACCGAGTACTTACCTGTCCCTGATGGATGCGGCCGGCGGCGTCCCGGAGATGCACGTTGCGTTCCGCCGGCGGCTTCGGGTCGCAGCGAACGATCTCGATGTGCTGCCTTTGCTCGGGGGCGAACCCGGGCTGGACCAGCAGTACGCGGACTACCTCAGCGGCGTGTACTTCATCTGCCTGATCGACCCGACCCCCGAGAATATTGCCATCAAGGAGGCGGCGATCCACGCCATCGAGAACCTCCTTGCGACGCCCCGTCCCGATGCCCTGGACTGGGCGCAGTCCTTGCGGGCGTGGGTCCGGCGGCTCAATTCTATCGAGCGGCCGTTTGCACCGGGCGATTCCCTGCGATTTGGAAAGGCAACGTCCCGGCAGCGGTACATCGACGCCACGATGGCCGCATATCCGGCCGTGTTCGCGTCGGGATGCTAACCGGCGGCTCCCGGCGCTGAATGGACGCGCCAGATCCCGCTATCGCAGCGTCGGTGGAACTTGCGTCGCCACGCACGGCAATGGCGGCATGCCGTTCTTGCGGACCGAGGACATGGGGCACGCGAGCCGTCGCGGCCAATGTGCTAGCGCGCATGCGCGGCCCGTGGCCGCAGGTCATGGGCTCGACAGCGCTGCGGCATGGATGACCTTGAGGGGCTGACCGACGCGCGCACCAAGCTTGGGCAATTGTTAGGGCGGATTAATGGATAGTGAGCGGGGCCGCCCGGTGCGTTGTAATGGGTTGTCGCAGCTGCATTGGGCAGCCTGCAAGGACTTGGAATGCGCTATGAAAACAGATCATCGCAATGTAGTGGCTGCCGTGGCGCCGCACGCCCCGCGGCAGAGCCGCAAGTTCGCTCGCGCGGCAATGGCGTGCGTTGCAGCCGGCATGCTGACTGCTTGTGCGGCAAATATCTCGCCCGCCAATTATCAGGTGAGCGCAGTCGGGAGGGTTAACCGGACCGTTGCAGCCACGGTGGTCAGCACCCGCGCGGTCGATGTGGCTGGCACGGCAGCACTGGGTGGCACAACCGGCGGTGCACTGGGCGCTGTCATCGGGTCCACCATGGGGGGCAGCGATAAAGCCAATGTGGCCAGTTCGCTTGGCGGCGCCATTCTCGGCGGAGTGGCGGGAGCAACCATTGAGCACAGCGCGACGAAGCAGGGTGGCATGGAATATGTCATCCAGACAGACAAGAACGACTTGCTGACGATTGTCCAGGGCGCGGAGCCATTTTTTCCGACCGGGAGCAAGGTGCTGCTGGTGTATGGCTCACCGGCACGAATCATTGCCGATGCGCGCCAATAAGGGCGACGGTGCATCGCTTTGCTCGGTGAAAATGCGCGACATTGTGACCCGCGGCCTGCAAGCGACACTGCGATTTCTATGAGCGTTCCGCCGTACCTGCCCGATAAATTCCATATGGCATGGCCGTTCGATGCACGCGCCGTACGGGCCAGTTAACGCGCTGGCGTACGCATTCCAGCAGCGTCCGGCGCGGAGGTGCTGTTCGGCCTGGCCGCGGTCCGGCTTGGCGTGGCGCTTTCCCGCTTAGATTCCTGCACCAGGCCACGGTCTTTTGAGACTGCCATGGAATCCTTAGCTCTCGAAATATCTACAGTCCACGAGAACACCTCGGGGTTATTATGTGCGGGGCAGTGGAATGGTCGTCGTTTTCGTGAAGCGGTGCATGCCAGTTATCGATCGCATGCACACGCTTTACCTACGAGACGGCAAAGCAATCGCTGCTCCGGGTCGCCGCGCAGGTAATGGGGGTTCCTGAATTCAGGGCGCCTGGCAATGCCAGGCTGGCAGGGGCCGTGTCGATCGGCGGCCGGGGCGGTAACGGTGTCCATGTCATGGACCGTCCGTGCGCTTACCGCCGGCATGCTGCTCAGTTCGAGCTCGACCCGTCCCCCGCGCTGCGAACCAGCTTTGGAAGCAGAGTCGCAATCTGGCCCGCAACTAAACTCGCTTGCTCGAGCGCGTGCTTCACGTCCGGATCGACGTCCTGATTCGCAATCATGCGCAGCACTGCCGCCAGTTGCGTGGCGAGCCGGTTCGCATGCGGGATCACCGCGCGCCGCGTGACAACAACCCGCACGCCGGGGTAGATTTCGTAGCTTCCGGCATCCTGACTTGTGTCGACGGCGTCGTCCCCGGGCATAGCTGTCCTTTTTCAAGTTAAACAAGGTGGTGAGGAAGCAGGCTACGCGGTCAGTGCATGGCGATCCTACATTGATTAGGCGAGGCTCATGCAACTTGCACAACCGGTCATTCAGCAGTAGCCCCGTGCAGACTTTGCAACCGTCGCGGCCCCCATCCGCGGCTCGATGCCTGGGCGGTTGACGACCATGCCGGCGCGCGCTCCGACCCGCCAGCGGGGCCCCAGCCGGGCAGGACGGCCGGAGGCATTGATGGATAGATCGGTGCGTTACGCCAGTGCAGTCGGTCGGCGCCATTGTGCAAATGTTGCCAACAGCTTCAGCTGCCTCGCCCCTGGGGCATGGTACTGTTCGATGGGGCCAGCCCAGTGCACAGGAGATCGAGGAACCGATGGGACGGGACTGCCTGGCTGTACAGAAAACCCTGGGCCGTTCGGCAGCCCTGGGTTTTTAAATACTGTTCCTGCTCGGCGGTCTCGACGCCTTCGGCCAGCACATCGAGCTGCAAGCTGGTTCCCATGGCCACAATAGCAGACACAAGGGATCGGTCCTTGTCGCTGTGCGTCATGCCGCGGATGAAGGATTGGTCGATCTTCAATTCGTCGACGGGGAACTGCCGCAAGTACGCCAGGCTCGAATAGCCCGTTCCAAAATCATCGATGGACAGCTTGATGCCCATGTCATGGAGGCTGCTGAGCGCTTCCAGATTTTCCGCGGAGTGCTCCATGAGGGTCGCTTCGGTGATTTCCAAGTTGAGGCAGTGTGCCGGCACGCCATGGTCATCCAAGATACGGCCTACCAGTGAACGGAAACCCGGTTGGCGGAACTGCAGCGGCGAAAGGTTGACCGCCACGCGCATCGCGTCAAATCCCGCCGCCCGCCAAGCAGTCAGTGCAATACACGCTTGATGCAACGACCATTCGCCGATCTCCAGCAGCAGCCGGCTTTCGCCGATCGCCTCCAGCTGGGGCCCGCAGCTGATCGGCGCGCGACCCGGCTGCTCCCAGCGCAGCAGCGCTTCGGCCGAATAGATCGTGCCGCTGCTCAAGTCAACCTGCGGCTGGAAATACAGGCGCAGTTCGCCTGCCGCCGCGGCCTGCCGCAAGCGCGCTTCCTGACGCAGCCGATTTTGGACCAGGTGGTCCAGTCGTGATTCGAAAAAGTGATAGTTGCCGCCTCCCTGGTTTTTGGCGAAATGCAGGGCCGTATCGGCAGCGCGCAGCAGATTCTCGACACGGCCGCCATCGGCCGGGAACACGCTGATGCCGACGCTGGCGTCCAGGTGCAGAACATGGGCATCCATTTGGAACGGCTGGCTCAGTGTGGCGATGACGCGCTGCGCCACCTCGCCCGGCGCATCGGCGGCGTGCAGCAGGGGCAGGCACATCGCAAATTCACTACTGCCCAAGCGCGCGACGGTATCGAACTCGCTGCCGACCTGCTGCAACCGGGTGGAGACCTGCACCAAGAGACGGTCGCCGATCGCGTGGCCAAAGGAGTCGTTGATCGCGCGAAAATTGTGCAGGTCGATCACCAGGACGGCGGACTGCGCGTTCTCGCGTTTCGCGTAGCTGATGGCCTGTTTCACCCGATCCATGAACAGCGACCGGTTTGGCAGCGACGTCAGGGCGTCGAAATTACTGACATACTCGAGCCGGTCCTGCGCCTGCCGTCGCTTGGCGTTCTCGCGGGCCAGTGCCGTGTACAGCCGCGCGTTCTCGAGTGAGATCCCCGCTTGCGTGCAGAGCACCTGCAAGGTCGCGACGTGGGTGTGCGTGAAGGCATGCGAGGTAGCGGCATTTTCCAGATAAAGGATGCCACTCAGTTCACCTTGGCGCAGGATCGGCAGGCACAGGAGCGACAGGGGCTGTGGCCGGCCAGCCGCGGCAGGCATGGCGTGGTGCGCGGCGGGATCAGCGCCGAGCAAGACGTGCTGGCGGGTGCGGCGTACATAGTCGATGACCTGTGGCGGCATGAGGCGGCCGGGGTCGTGCTCAGTAAGCCGGCTGGACACGGCAAGGACCGGGCCGTTGGCGCGCACCTCGGCAACCGTACGCCATTGCCCGTCCTCGACAATGGCAAGGTAGCCATGCTGGGCCCCGGCGTACTGGGCCACCCGGTCAAGCAACGCCTCGACAAACCGATCCAAAACAATTTCGCCGGAAATTCCCTGCTGCACGACCAGCACGGTTTCCAGATCGACGCCGACCAGCTGTGCCGGTCCTGCTGGGTGCGCGGCTGCCTGTGGCCACTGCGATCGGACCCGTTCCGCGTGGCGCGTCGCCCCCCATTCGGAATAGCAGCGGTACGCGGCGGCCGCATAGACCCCAGCCACCTGGTGCAGCTGGCGCGATTGGTAGAAGTGAGCGGCGAGGTCATTGCCGACGCCTTCGAGATGCACATTTGCGGTGTTGCGGGCCGACGCGATCGCGCGTTCGTACAGTGCCTGCGCTGCTCCCCATCGTCCTCGCAGACTCGCCAGTTCCGCGCGAAGCAGCAGGTAAAGATGCGCAAAATTGTCGGGGCAGTCCTGCGCACATCGCCTGAGACTATCAGCGTGTTTCGTTGCCGCTGGCAGCCAGGTACGGTACTCGTCCGGTGGACTGGCGCGGCCAAGCGCGACGCATGTCAGGCCGGAGAAGAACAGGTGGTCACCCCTGAGAATCTCATCGCCAATCTTCTCCGGCAGCGACGCCATCATTTGGGCGTAGTGGTGCGCCTGTGCGTACTGGCCATCCATGTAACAGACGACCTGTTTCATGACGTAGTACTGCGCCAGGCCCTCGCTAAATGGCGCCGCATACAATGCCGCCACACAGTCGGCTTCGCTGAACAACTCTGTATCGAACGCGACGGGGCTTGCGGTCCGCGCCTGCAGGCACAGGATGAAGTGCTGTTGCAGCCGCAGCGTGTTCCACACGGGCCGGTTATTGGCTTCCTGGGCAAAGCGCAGGTACCGATCCGCAGCCGCCGACGCTTCATCGAGCGTGTGGCCACGGGCAATGGCATGCCAGGGATGGACGAGCGCAGCAATACCCGCCCATACAAAGTCGCCGGCTTCCAGGCATAACTCGAATCCCTGTTCCAGCCGCAGGTCGCCGACGGCAGCCGGGACGGTGCGCGGCGCGAGATGGATGGCATCCATGACGAGCACGCTGCCGCGCCAGCGCCGCTCTTGCAGGTGTTCGCCCAGCAGAATCGCATGCTCTGAAAGGGTCCGGGCATGCTCCCACTTGTTAAGCATGGTGGCCGCGAGGTAGGCAAAAGAACTGAGCGCGCGCGCCGTCGCCTGGCAGACGCCGACATCGAGCGTCAAGCGAACTGCCTTGCAGACGACCTGGCAAAACAGCGTAGGGTCGATAAAAAAGGCTGGGAAAAACGTTTCACACAGCAGGTCCACGGCGGTGCACTGGCTGGCCGGTGGTGTTGCCGGAGTGCGCCATACGACGTTGAGTTCTGCCGTCGTAAGCCGGGCCAGGAGGCGGCGCAAGTCCCGCTGTACCTGCCGCATCGACACGTCGGCGGTGCGTGGAAATGTGATACCCAGCGTGCGCAGCCGGTCGAGCGCGATGGCTAACGCTGTATCGAATTTGCCGGCGACCTGGTTGAGGTTGATGCGCAGCGCATCGAGCTTGATCATGTCGCTGGCGTCGCGGCTGTGAGCGCGGGCCGCGCGAAAGGACGCCTCGGCGCCTTCAGCGTTGCCACCCACGAACTGGCACTCGGCGAGGTCAAGGTAAGCGTCGAATAAGCGATCGCTGCCGATGGCGCCCGGGGCGGAAGACGATAGCGCGATGGCTTGGTGCAGATAGCGCTGCGCCTCCGGGTAAGCACCAAGTGCCTTGGCGCAGCGTCCGGCTGTCAACTGCACCTGGGCGACATAATGCCGCTCCTCGTCGCTGGCGAGGCGCTCACCGGCTTGATGAAAGTGCTCCGCCAGGGAGAACGTGGCGCGGACGTCGGGATGGCCAGCGGCGGCCTGGTGCCTGGCGACGCGCAGGTGCCTGTCGGCACGCTCCGCCACGGAAGCCGCGGCGTAGAGCATTTCCTGCATGCTTTCGTGAACGAATCGATAGGCCGCGTTGTCCCGCTTGCAGATGAGCCCAAGCCGTTCAGCGAGATACAGCTCCGCCTCGGTACTGGGTGCCGGCCGTTCACACAAGGCCGTAAGCGCGTGCAGGTTGACGGTATTCCCGAGCAGCGCAGCCCACTGCAACGTGTCTTGGGCACTGCCTGGCAGCTTCGCAACCAGCTGGGAAAAGTATTGGAACGGATCGTGTACAGGTTCGCGCCGTTGGATGGCAGACCGATCCCAGCGCCAAGATTGCATGGTCGGATCGAACGAGATCGTCTCGTTCCGGCAGAACTCGTGTAGCAGCTGCCGTTGGCACAGCGGATTTCCAGCAGTTAAAGCGTGTAACGCCTCGCCAAGTTCGAGCACCGGCATCGTGGTGTCGTCAAAGGCATCAACCAGGAGCGCGGCCACGGCCCGCGGGGGCAGCGGCGATAAAGGAATGTCGTGCGTGATGGCCGCGAGGCCGTGCGGAAGTGGTGGCTGCGCTCGCGTGCCGCCTTCCATGCTGGGCGAACGGTAGGTCCCGACGATCAGAAGGTACAGGCCGGCGATGTTTTGCAGCAGCTCACCGAGCAGAATCAGGCTACTCTTGTCTGCCCATTGCAGGTCGTCGAGGAACAAAACGAGTGGCCGGTCCTTCTCGGCTATAGCTTCGAAGAAACGGCGCCACACATGGCGAAAGCGGTGCTGGGCTTGAGCCGGTGGTAGCTCGGGCACGGGCGGTTGCGGCCCAATCAGTTCCTCGAGCGCGGGAACGACGGACACGACCAGATTGCCGTTGCGCCCCAAGGCCTCAATGAGGCGTGGACGCAAGGTGTGCAGGCGCGCTTTCCCTTGCGATATGAGCTGGCGTAGCCACTGCTCCAATGCCTGTGCGATGCCCGCATAGGGGCAATTCCGGGACAGCAGGTCGAACCGGCCGCGGGCCACTTCGCAAAACTCGGCATTGCGCCGAACAAACTCCTCGGCCACGGCGGTCTTGCCGATGCCCGCTTCGCCGGTAAGCACGGCCAAGCGGGGATAGGAGGACGCAATCGTTCGATTTAATGCGGCGGTGAGTTCGCCCAGTTCGCGTTCTCGACCGTAAATCGATGAGAACGACTGCAGCACCGCCGTCGGTCCCGCTCGGACACTTGCTGGAACTCCATTCGTCTGCATGGCTGCCTCCCACGGTGGTCAGTGCCCGCAGCGGACACCACGTCAGTGTAGGCCATCTCGCGGCTGACCAATGCGTGCAGCCCAGGCTGGATGGATCGCGCGCGCCTCGTGCGGCGTGGCAGGTCAGGAAAGCAGCGCCATCGCTTGCCCGGTAATGACTGCGTTTTTCAGTTCGTGGATGGATGCCGTCTCCCCTGTAATGGCCAGTGCGCCGTCCGCAACCCGGGCAATGGTCAGTGACTTCTGCGCGCCGGTGACTTGCCAGGCGAATGTCGTCCCGGTCGAGGAGCGTAGTACCCCCTCGCTGACACTGCGGTATCCGATTTGGCGCATGGCTTTGCCGAGTTCCGCCAGCAAGGCTTCTTCGTTATTGCATTGTAAGAACCAGTGTTCCCGTTCGAGCGTTTGCATGGTTGAACGTGTTGTCGTTAGTTGATGAGAGGTTAGCGTGTCTGGGCGTCACGACTTGGCATGCGGGCGTTCCCGTTGATCACCGCTGCCAGCGTGGGACTTCCCGCAATGGTAAGGTCAAGCCAGTTATGGATCGAGTCTTGACGCTAAGCTCGCCGCCACCTGACAGCGCATGAGGATGGATGCAGGGGGGCAGGCACGGCAGCGCAGTCGCTGCCGCCAGCGCTTCAGTCGGCGTGTGCCGGAATGGCGTGGTCTCAAGCGAATGCAGTGAGCGTCCGCCCGGTCGCATTGCCAGCCCGGTCTGCGTCATGCACGTGCCATCGCGCAGCGCATGTCAGAGTTCGGATGCCGGAAACAGGCGCCGGGTACCACTCGGTGGCATTGGGACCATGGTAGGTTCTGCCGCGGCCGCACCACCACGAGGCGCCACGAGCGAACCGACGACGAAGCCGAGGCCGGCACAGGCTGCCAGCCGGATCCAGGTGCGGGGCTGCGACCATAGCGGCCTCGCCTTTCGGTTCCCCCGGCGCAGCGCCAGCATGGTAACCAGCCAAAAGGCCGGTGCAATCGCAGCACATGCGAAGGACATGCCGCCAATCGTATAGTGATTCATACCATCCCCGATGTGCGTAACGTAGGGAAGCTCGTACAGCCAAGCGTCCGAGTCATGCTTGATTAGCGTGGATTAATCGAGCCCGTGCTGCGGGCGGTTTGCCGGGATGCTGGTGGCGGCCCTCACCAGTGAGGCACTGACCTGCCTCAGGCCCTGGCTGGCAGCTGGCGCTACGGTGCTAGCATGCGTATGCGGCTGGGCATCAGCGAGCCCGGCAAGGCGAACGCCAGTACCAGGGATGCATGGCAAAACCGTCGAGCTGGAATGCCCCCATTCACAGCGGGTCGCCGATGGCGTCCCGGTGCGCGGCGAACGCCAGCCTCAGCACCAGCACGACCGAAGCCTGACCGGCGTACCTTGGCAGTCGGTGACCTTGCCGGCCGCGCCGGAGAGTATTTCGGTCGTCACGTTGTGGCGGGCGATACGCGAGGATGGACGGTTACCTTGGAAGCCACAGCGCGATGGAAAACAAGCCGCCGGTGTCGCAGACGGCATGGCCGTACGCCAGTCGGCGAGCCGATATTCCGGGATCAACAGTGGGCGGCGGGCGGTCGTCTTGTCCATGAGCTGCAATCGATCCGGTGAGGGCGATAGTCGCAGCGATGCGCCGTGGCGTGCTCGACGCAAGATGTGCGCCCGTAGCCCCGTTTCGCACCGGACCGCGGCGCGGCGATGCGCTGTCTCCCTCATGGTGGTGCAGGATAGGATGCCTGCCGGCATGCGCCCAGAATGAATGCGGCGATGGGTGTACCCATGCGTGCGCGCCGTCTCGCAATCACAGTTCTTATGACTCACTAATGGTTGTCGCTTCGGCGGCGCCTAGGTGCCAGAATGACGGCTCAACGCGTCTTGTGTTGATTTGTCTCATCCTTTATTGGGGTAATTTTGGCCCGCGCCTTCACTGGCCGCGGGCTCTTTTTTTGGCCGCGTGCCAGGTAGCCAGTTAGCAGCCGGGATGGGGCGGGCAGTGCGTGGTCACCACGATGGAAGAATTGTCCTGCGAAACCGGTGCGCGCACTGGGGCGTCCCGTGACGCTGCCAACCGGGAGACACAGCGCCGTTGCCGGGAACGCGCCGCCCACACGCCGGTTTGCCGGTACCTTGCCAGTGGCGGCGTGCCGGCCGGGAGGGTCCGTAGGGTAGGTCATGGCAAGGGCGGCACAGCGGTTGCCGCATGCGTCGAACCGGTCCCAGTGTCTCGGCACTGCCTCCCACGTTTATGGGGCGCGGCATGCCTGCATTGCCACTTACATTATCGATTTCGCCACCCACAGAGAACAATGCGCGACACCGCCAGCGATGTCTTCGTCCTAGCTTGCCGCAAGTGCCGCGCGACCATTACCGCGCCGGCGGCGATTTGTGGCGCCTGTGGGCCGTCGTATCGCTATGTCGCCGGATGCCCGTCGGATGGCACGACCTGGTTGGCGTGCGGCGGCTGCCACGCCGGCACGGTCGCTGGGCCGGCGCCGGAGCGCTGCTCCGACTGCGGCGTGGCAGATCTTGGATGGCGCAGCATGGACGGCAGCGGCTGGTGGGATTCGCGGGCAGCGGCCGACGTGCCGGCCGTATGGGTGACGGGGTGGTTTGACTCCGGTTACGTCGGAACACAGCAGGTGCACAGTACCAGCCAACCGCTGGGCGCGCGCAGCTATCGTTTCGAGTTTGCACAACCGCGCTTGAGCGACCTGCAGACCGTACTGCAGCCGCCCATTCCGGTGGCCAATGACGGGGCTGAACCGCTCTGTTGGCAACAGTTTCCGGGAATGGTGCGCGTACGCCACCGTGCCAGCGCGACCGCGCCGGAGACCGAATATGACGTCGCGCTCTACGACTTCCGGCTGCACGACTGGAGTCATGCCAGCCGCGATGAGGTCGTCGATGGCGTGCCGCAGCTCTTCGGACGCATTTGGGGCACGGCTTACGCGCGGCTCACGCCGCCGCAGGCCCGCCCGCTTCCTGTCCATGCGCAGGCCGATACGACACCACTGTCGGTGCCCGGCATCTTGGCTCCCGCGGCAGGCGGTCCCGTTGCGCTGCCGACCGACCAGCCATATCACGAGGCACCGTCCGGTACCGCCAGCGCAGCGACGCTGCCTGGCGTGGTCTTCCCGGCGGCGCCCAGCCGGCCGCTGTCGGGCGACACCGCGCCGACCGTGCCTTCCGCAC
>SPQI01000475.1 GCA_004570315.1 Oxalobacteraceae bacterium OM1
TGCTGGCGCTGACTGCCCGGGAAGAACTTGCGGACCACGACGAAGAACACCGGTACGAGGAACACGGCCAGCACCGTCGCGGTAATCATGCCGCCCATCACGCCGGTACCGATGGCGCGCTGGCTCGCGGAGCCGGCGCCGCTGGCGATCACCAGCGGCAGCACGCCGAGGATGAAGGCCAGCGAGGTCATGATGATCGGACGGAACCGCAGGTGCACCGCTTCCAGCGTCGCTTCCAGCACGCCGCGTCCCTGCGCCTGCAAGTCCTTCGCGAACTCGATGATCAGAATCGCGTTTTTCGCCGACAAGCCGATGATGGCGATCAGGCCCACCTTGAAGTACACGTCGTTCGGCATGCCGCGCAGCGTGGCGCCGAGCAGCGCGCCGAGCACGCCCAGCGGCACCACCAGAAGCACGGCGAGCGGAATCGACGCGCTCTCGTACAGGGCGGCCAGCACCAGGAAAACGGCGATCAGCGACAGCGCGAACAGCGCCGGCGCCTGCGAACCGGAAGTGCGTTCCTCGAACGAGGTGCCGGTCCACTCGAAACCGATGCCGGCAGGCAGCTGCGATGCCAGCTTTTGCATTTCTTCCATCGCCTCGCCGGTGGAGCGGCCGGGTGCGGCATCGCCGGCGATGCGCATGGCCGGATAGCCGTTGTAGCGCACCAGTTGCACCGGGCCGGTGATCCAGCGCACGCTGGCGAAGGACGACATCGGCACCATCGTGCCCGCGGTGTTGCGCACGTTCAGCTGCAGCAGGTCTTCCGGCTGCAGGCGCTGCGGCGCGTCGGCCTGTACGATCACCCGCTGCTGGCGGCCCTGGTTCGGGAAGTCATTGACGTAGGACGAACCGAAGGCGTTGCCCAGCGCGGTGCTGATGTCGCCATAGGCGACGCCGAGCGCTGCCGCCTTGTCGCGGTCGATGTCGAGCTGCACCTGCGGCGTGTCTTCCAGGCCTTCCGGACGCACGCCCCCGAGCACCGGACTCTTTGCGGCCATGCCGAGCAGCTGGTTGCGCGCGGCGAGCAGCTTATCGTGCCCGAGGCCGCCGCGATCCTGCAGGCGGAAGGTGAAGCCGGTGGCATTACCGAGTTCGCGGATCGGCGGCGGGTTGACCGGGAAGATGATCGCATCGCGGATCTGCGACAAGGCCATGAATGCCTTGCCGGCAATCTCGCTGGCGCCCTGGCCCGGGCCGGTACGCTCGCTCCAGTCCTTGAGCGGCGTGAACACCAGGCCGGCGTTCTGGCCGCTGCCCGAAAAACTGAAGCCGGTCACGGCCACCGTCCGCTCGATTTCCTTTTGCTTCAGGTAGTAGTCCTCAACCTGCTTGATCACATCCAGCGTCCGGTTGGCGCTCGCGCCAGGCGGCAGTTGCACGTTGGTCACGAGGTAACCCTGGTCTTCGCTTGGCAGGAAGGACGACGGCAGGCGGGCGTAGAGCAGGGCGACCACGGCGATGATGAGGCCGTAGATCACCATGTAGCGCAGCGACTTGCCGAGGATGCGGCCGACCGTGCCCTGGTAGCGCTTGGACGTGGTGGCGAAGCCGCGGTTGAACCAGCCGAAGAAGCCGCGCTTTTCGACATGGTGGCCGGCTTCCACCGGTTTCAGGATGGTGGCGCACAGCGCCGGCGTCAGAGAGAGCGCCATCAAGGCCGAGAACAGCATCGAGGCCACCATCGACAGCGAGAACTGCCGGTAGATCGCGCCGACCGAACCGCCGAAGAAGGCCATCGGAATGAACACCGCGACTAGCACCAGCGTGATGCCGATGATGGCACCGGTGATCTGGCCCATCGCCTTGCGAGTCGCCTCGCGCGGCTTCAGGCCTTCTTCGCTCATGATGCGTTCGACGTTTTCCACCACGACAATCGCGTCGTCCACCAGGATGCCGATCGCCAACACCATGCCGAACATGGTCAGCACGTTGATCGAGAAGCCGAAGGCGAGCATCGCGGCGAAGGTACCCATCAGCGCGACCGGCACCACGATGGTCGGAATGATGGTGTAGCGGATGTTCTGCAGAAACAGGTACATCACGAGGAACACCAGCACCACGGCTTCGAGCAGGGTCTTCACCACTTCCTCGATGGAAATCTGCACGAACAGCGAGGTGTCGTAGGGGATGTCGTACTTCACGCCGGCGGGGAAGTAGCGCGACAGTTCATCCATCTTCGCGCGCACCGCCTTCGCGGTCTGCAAGGCGTTCGCGGTCGGCGACAGCAAGATGCCGATCGCCGACGTCGGCTTGCCGTTCAGGCGTGCCGCGGTGGAATAGTTCTGGCCGCCGAGTTCGACGCGGGCCACGTCCTTCAGGCGCACGGTGGAGCCGTTCGGATTGGCGCGCAGCACGATCTCGCCGAAGGCTTCCGGCGTCGTGAGCTGGCCGGTGACCACGACCTGGGTGGCGATCTGCTGGGTGGTGTTGGACGGCAGGTCGCCCAGCGTGCCGGACGCGACCTGCACGTTCTGTGCGCGGATCGCGTTGGAGACGTCGGCCGGCGACAGGCGGAAGCCAACCAGCTTGTCCGGATCGATCCAGATGCGCATCGCGCGCTCGGTGCCGAACAGCGTGGCGTCGCCCACGCCGGGCACGCGCTTCAGTTCGTTGAGCACGTTGCGCGAGAGGTAGTCGCCCAGCGCGACCGGATCGAGCCGGCCGTCGGTGGAAGACAGCGTGGTGAACAGCAGGAAGTTGCTGCGCGCCTTCGTCACTTGCACGCCCTGTTGCGTGACGGCCTGCGGCAGGCGCGGCTCGACCCGCTTCAGGCGGTTCTGCACGTCCACCGCCGCCAGGTCCGGGTTGGTGCCCGGCACGAAGGTGACCGTGATCTGCGCGACGCCATTGGCCTGGCTCTGCGACTCCATGTATTGCAGGCCGTCGGCGCCGTTCATCTCCTGTTCGATGAGACTCGTGACGCTTTCGTCCAGCACTTGCGCCGAGGCACCCGGATAGGTTGCCTGGACCACGATGGATGGCGGTGCGATGGTCGGATATTGCGAAATCGGCAGGCGCGTGATGCTGATGGCGCCGGCCAGCAGGATGAAGAGTGCGACCACCCAGGCGAATACCGGGCGGTCAATAAAGAACTGTGCCATGTGGCTGTTTCCTCGTCAGGACTTCTTCGCCGGTTGCTGTGCAGGTGCGGCCGGGGCAGAGGGGGAGGCAGGAGCGGCCGGTGCGGGCTGGTTCGATGCCGCTTTCCACGGCACCGGCTTGGCCGGCGCACCCGGCTTGACCTTCTGCAAGCCTTCGACGACGACCTTGTCGCCAGTCTTCAGGCCATCGGAAATGATCCATTTGTCGCCCTGCGTTGCGCCGGTCTTCACCGGACGCGCCGCCACCTTACCGTCGTCGCCGACCACCATCACGTAGGCGCCCTCGATGCCGCGCTGCACGGCCTGCTGCGGCACCATGATGGCGTCGTTGTTGACGGCCTGCTCGACGCGGGCGCGGACATACATGCCCGGCAGCAGCACGCGCTCCGGGTTGGGAAATTCGGCGCGCAACGTGACCGAGCCGGTGGCTTCATCCACGCTCACGTCCGAGAACAGCAGGCGGCCCGGCTTGCTGTACGGGCGGCCATCCTCGAAAACCAGGGTCACCTTCGCATCGCCGTTGCCCATGCCCTTGAGTTGCCCGTTCGCCATCGCCTGGCGCAGGCGCATCACGTCGGAGCTGGATTGCGTCATGTTCACGAAGATGGGATCGAGCTGCTGGATCATCGCCAGCGGCGTCGCCTCGCCCTGGCCGACCAGCGCGCCTTCGGTGACGAGGGCGCGGCCGATGCGGCCGGAAATCGGCGCCGTCACCGTGGCATAGCCCAGGTTCAGCCGCGCGGTGTCGCGCGCGGCCTTGGCGGCGGCAACGTCGGCGGTGGACTGCTTCTGCGCCGTTACCGCATCGTCGTATTCCTGTTTGCTGATCGCCGCGGTTTCCACCAGCGGCTTGTAGCGCTGCGCCTTCAGCGTGGCCTGGGCCAGATTGGCTTCGGCCTTGGCCAGCGTCGCTTCGGCGCTGTTGACGGCCGCCTGGTAGGGCGCGGGATCGATGCGGAACAGCACATCGCCGGCCTTCACGTCGCTGCCCTCGCGGAACACGCGCTTCTGCACGATGCCGGGCACGCGGGCGCGCACCTGCGCAACGCGGGTGGATTCGAGCCGGCCAGGCAGTTCGGTCGCAACGACGGTGCGCTCGGGCGCGACCGTCACCACGGCCACTTCAGGCGGTGGCGGGGCGCCGGTGCCCTGGGCCTGGGCGCTGGAGATCTGGTCGCCGCAACCAGCCAGCAGTGCGGAAAGCAAAACGGCCGCGGCGGCGCACGGCGCAAGGCGTGAAAGGTGCATAGGGGCTCGCATGGGTGTTCTTGTTTGCATGGGTCCGGTCTGATGCCGGCATCGAGGGAAATCAACCGGTCATTGTAGCGGGTGGAAAAATTTTCATCTGGCTGCCTGGGCAGCCGATTTGTACCGGCGTGTATCGTCGCGCAGAAACATGACAAAGCCATAACGCCGTTGCGGCTTGCCGTCTTGTCGGATGTTGCCGAGGCGTCTTGTCACATTCGCGTGATGTCACTGACCACAGAGTGTTGTTGCAGATGAAATGCGAGACACAACCCTCCATCGCGCTAGCAAAAGCCGGGAGGGAGGCGGCGCAGCACAGCGAGGAAATCGAGACGCTGCAGAATTCATTTCTTTGGGCTTGGCACCGACTGCGAAGCGCATCGCGTTGCTTCGTCCTTCACGGCGTTCTCGCGTTGACGCCGGTTGAGCACCGCGGCTGCGCCGACCTGCAGCCGGAGCGCAATGACGACGGCATCGGCGCCGATGTCTATCGCCGTCCGCAACCAACGGTCAATCGCAATGGTGCCCATGCCCGCTGGCGTGGCTGCAAATTCCCGATGGCAGCGCTACGCGCGGAACAAGCCGGTGGTCGGATTGGAATACTGCAACGACTGCCGCCGCGACCAATCCAACTATGACCTCCCGTCAGAACCGCAGTTCGACATCGTCAAAGCCAGCCCGATCGCCGCACAACGCTACTTCGATCAGTGTTCCGGCACGCGCGGTATGGGATAAAGCACGCCGCCCGAAGACTCGGGCGGCGCCATGCTCAGCGCGCCGCGAGCAGGTTGTTGACCTCGGCGAGGTCGGATTCCTTCAGCGTGCCGGCGGCGGCTTTCAGACGCAGGCCGTTGACGATGGTGTCGTAGCGGGCGCGCGCGAGGTCGCGGCGGGTCGAATACAGCTGCTGCTGGGCGTTCAGCACGTCGATGTTGATGCGCACGCCCACCTGGTAGCCGAGGCGGTTCGATTCCAGCGCCGACTGGCTCGACACTTCCGCTGCTTCCAACGCCTTCACCTGCGCCAGCCCGGCGTTTACGCCGAGATAGGCCTGGCGTGCGCCCTGTGCCGCCACGCGGCGCGCATTTTCCAGGTCCGAGCGGGCCTTGTCTTCCAGCGCGATCGCTTCGCGCACGCGGCTGTCCACGGCGAAGCCCGAGAAGATTGGAATCGCCCACTGCACGCCGACGGTATTCACGTTGACCGTGCTGCCCACCGGCGTGGTGGGGCTGCCGCTCTGGTTGCTGTGCGCACGGCTGGCCGTCAGGTCAAGTGTCGGATAGTGGCCGGCACGGTTGCGCTTGATCTCGCGTTGGGCGATTTCCACCGCCAGCTGCTGGCCGACGACGCCGAAGTTCTGCGTCTCGGCGCTGCGCACCCACTGGTCGATGTTGGTCGGCTCCGGTGCCGTCAGCTTCACGCCCGGGCGCAGCGGACTGAGGTCGCCGGCCGGCTTGCCGATGATCTGCTGCAGTGCGGTGCGTTTGATTTCGAGGTCGTTCTGCGCTGCGAATTCCTGCGCGACGGAGAGGTCGTAGCGCGCCTGAGCTTCATGCGTGTCGGTGATCGTGGCTGTGCCGACTTCGAAATTGCGCTTGGCCGAGGCGAGCTGCTCGGTGATGGCGGTTTTCTGGGCGCGGACGGTATCCAGCGTGTCCTGTGCGGAGAGCACGTCGAAATAGGCTTGCGCGACGCGCACGATCAGATCCTGCTGCGTCTGGGCGAATTGCGCTTCGCTGGCTGTGGTGGCCAGCTTGCCCTGCTGGTAGCTTTCCCAGTTCGCGAGACGGAACAGCGGCTGCGAGAGGGCGACGGTATAGGTGTTGCCGTTGTAGTTCTGGTCGAGGGTGACTCCCTGGCTCGATGCGTCTGACCCATTGCGGTTGTAGCTGCCCGTGACGCCCACCGTGGGCAGCAGGCCGGCACGTCCTTGCGTGGTCTTCTCCTGACCGGCTGCAAGCGCGGCGCGTGCGCTGGCGTAAGGGGCGTCGTTGGCAAGCGCCTCCTGATAGACCTGCATGAGGTCGATCGCCTGGGCGTCGAGCGTAACGAAAGCGCCGGCGAACAGCGTGGCAATGAGCGAATGTCGCATGTCACATCTCCCGTGGAGTTATTGTTGGAATGGTTGTCTCAGTATGTCGGCATGGACGGGTCGACCTGCAGCGCCCAGGCGTGCACGCCGCCGGCGAGATTGATCACCTTCGTGAAGCCGTGGCGCTCGAGGAAGGCGGCGACCGACATGCTGCGGCCGCCGTGGTGGCAGATGCAGACGATCGACGCCTCGTCGTCGAGCTCCTGCAGGCGCTCGGGAATGCTGTTCATCGGGATCGCCAGCGAGCCGGCGATGGCGCAGGTCTGGACCTCCCAGGGCTCACGCACGTCGAGCAGCACCGGCTTTTCGCGGGAGGGGTCGGCGAGCCAGGCGGCCAGTTCGGGTGCGGTGAGGTTTTGCATGGATCAGAACTTGAAGTGCGATGGGGCGATGGCGCCGCGCAGCGGTTTGACGTCGGTCTCGAAAATCTTGCGTGTTTCGTAGGCCGATTCGTTGACACGGGTGATGACCTCGGCCGACATCGCGGGCGGATTGCCGACGATGGCGAACAGGCGGCCGCCGACCTTCAGTTGCTGCAGGAAGGTATCCGGCAGCACGGGCAGCGAACCGGAGATCACGATCACGTCGTAGCTCGTGCCCGGATTCCAGCCGTTGGCGCCGTTGCCGATCTGGACGTCGACGTTGGTGATGCCGTACGCGGAGAGGTTTTTCTCGGCCATCGCCTTCAGCTCGGGCTCGATTTCCACGGTAGTGACCTGGCGTGCCTTGTGCGCGAGCAGGGCGGCCATGTAGCCCGAACCGGTGCCGATTTCCAGCACGGTCTCATGCTTCTTCGGTGCGACTTCCTGCAGGATGCGCGCTTCCATCTTCGGCGGGAACATGCAGGCGCCGGCGCCCAGCGGGATCTCGGTGTCGACGAACGCGAGGCCGCGATAGGCGTCCGGCACGAAGGCTTCGCGCTTGACGACGACGAGCAGGTTGAGCACATCCTGGTCCAGCACATCCCAGGTACGGATCTGCTGCTCGATCATGTTGAAGCGGGCTTTTTCGATGTTCATTTGGAAAGCTGTCGGGGTGAGTGGGATAAACCCAGCATTTTATCAAACGGCATCGCGATTATTGCCAATGTGCAGCAGGTGTGCGGCATCCGCGCCTCACACCTGCGCAGGGTTGCCGGCCGGCGGAACCAGCAGGCCGTGCAGGAAGAGATCGATGAAGCTGGAGAGATACGCTTCAGGCGTGATCGGTTCGTTGCGGCAGGCGGTGAAGGCATGGCGCCAGAGCATAAGCATGAGCATCGGCGCGCAGACCACGTTCATCGCCTGGTCGACGTCGACCGGCCGGAACTCGCCGCGCGCGATGCCGCGCTTGAGCAGGCTGACGATCATGGCGTTGCCGCGCGAGATCACCTCGTCGTGGTAGAACTGCGCCACCTCGGGGAAGTTGTGCGACTCCGCCATCATCAGCTTGGTGATGCCGGCGAGCTTGGTGGCGCCGATGCGTTCCCACCAGCCGAAAGCGATTTCGCGGAAGAGGTCGGCGCTATGGCCTTCGAAGCCGCTGATCGTGTCTTCGGCCTCGCCGAGCACCGGCACGACGTTCTCCCGCACCACCGCCTTGAACAGCTCTTCCTTGTTCGCAAAATAGAGATACAGCGTGCCCTTGGACACGCCGGCGCGCGCAGCCACGTCGTCCAGGCGCGTGGCGGCATAGCCGCGCTCGACGAACAGGTCGAGCGCTGCCGCCAGCAACTCCTGGGGGCGAGCGTCCTTGCGCCGCTCCCAACGCGGTTTGGTATCGGAAGACATGAGGGAAAGATAAGTAACTTACTGACGAGTCAGTAATATAAGATGCGAACGACCGTGCGTCAAGAACGGCGGACGGCACCATGCAAGGCACTGGGCTATCATGGCGGCGTATGACTGACGTAGCCTGCCGCTCCGGCTGCGGCGCCTGTTGCATCGCGCCCTCCATCTCTTCCCCGATTCCCGGCATGCCGCACGGCAAGCCCGCTGGCGTCCGCTGCGTGCAGCTCGACGCCGCCAATCGCTGCATGATCTTCGGCAAACCGGAACGGCCCGCGGTGTGCCAGAGTCTACAGCCGTCGGCCGACATGTGCGGCGCGACGCAAGCCGAGGCGATGCATATCCTCACCCGCCTCGAGCAATTGACCGCCTGACCGCCGTTTCCTGGATCGCATGAGACATCGCCTTGCCTATCTGGCCGTCGTGCCGGCCGTGCTGCTGAGCGCCTGCGCCACGCTGCTCGGCCCGCGCGACGTCGACATTCCGCTGTCGCGCCTGCAAGAGGCGCTGGCCAGCCGCTTTCCGTTTCAGAACCGCTATCTCGATCTGCTCGACATCAGCGTAAGCAATCCGCGCCTCGCGCTGCAGCCGGAAACCAACCGCGTGGTGACCAGCATGGACGCGAGCTTCGCGCCGCCTTTTCTCAACCAGCCGTTCAAGGGCAGCCTTGCCGTCTCCGGCCGTTTGCAGGTCGACATGAGCCGCAATGCGCTCGTGCTGGCCGAGCCGAAAGTCGAGAACTTCGCGGTCAACGGCCAGCAAGTGCCGTATGCGAACCAGCTGGCGAAGATCGGCAGCCTGGTGGCCGAGCAGCTTTTGCAAGACGTGCCCTTGTATACCTTCAAACCCGAGGATTTCCGCTATGGCGGAACGCGCTTTTTACCGACGAAAATCACGACGCGGTCGAATGGCCTCGTGGTAACCTTTGAGCCCGTGAAATAACACGGTCCGTCAATGCCCGCGCTGCCGCGCCGGCTTGCCACTTCTTCCATTCCACTCATTCATCCCACTGCACACATGGATCTCGTCCTTGCGCTCAAGGCGCTCATCATGGGCATCGTCGAAGGCCTCACCGAATTCCTGCCCATCTCGTCCACCGGCCACCTGATCCTCGCCGGCAGCCTGCTCGATTTCACGGGCGACAAGATGAAGGTGTTCGAAATCGTCATCCAGGCGGGCGCCATCCTGGCCGTCTGCTGGGAATACCGCGTGCGCATCGCTTCGGTCCTGCTCGGCCTCGGCCGCGATCCCAAGGCCCAGCGCCTGGTGGTCAACCTGATCGTCGCCTTCATTCCCGCCGCGGCGCTCGGCTTCCTGTTCAACACGAAGATCAAGGCCGTGCTGTTCGCGCCTGTGCCGGTGGCGCTGGCCTTCATCATCGGCTGCATCGTCATTCTCATGGTCGAGCGGCGCAAGCACACGCACAAGGTGCGCGTGGAAACCGTCGACGACATGACCGTGATGGATGCGCTCAAGGTCGGCCTCGCGCAATCCTTTGCGCTCATTCCCGGCACCAGCCGCTCCGGCGCCACCATCATCGGCGGCATGCTGTTCGGCCTGTCGCGCAAGGCGGCAACCGAGTTCTCCTTCTTCCTCGCCATCCCGACGCTGTTCGCCGCAACCTTCTACTCGCTCTACAAGGAGCGCGCGCTGCTGTCGGCCGCCGACGTGCCGCTGTTCGGCATCGGCACCATTGCCGCCTTCGTCTCCGCCTTCCTGTGCGTGCGCTGGCTGCTGCGCTACATCAGCTCGCACGACTTCACGGCCTTTGCCTGGTATCGCATCGTGTTCGGCCTGGTCGTCATCGCGACCGCCTACAGCGGCATGGTGGTGTGGGCCGATTAAAATAGCGGGATGAGTGATCGAATTGACAACGAGGCGCTCAGCATCCTGCAGAGCGTCTTCGGCTATCCCGCTTTCCGCGGGCACCAGGCCGACATCATCGGCCACGTCGCCCGCGGCGGCGATGCGCTGGTGCTCATGCCTACCGGCGGCGGCAAGTCGCTGTGCTATCAGATTCCTGCACTGTTGCGCGACGGCGTGGGCGTGGTCGTCTCGCCGCTGATTGCGCTGATGCAGGATCAGGTCGATGCGCTCGCCGAACTCGGCGTGCGCGCCGCCTTCCTGAATTCCACCCAGGACTTCGACGCCACGCTGCGCACCGAGCGCGCGGTACGCAATGGCGATCTCGACTTGCTGTACGTTGCGCCGGAGCGTTTGATGACGCCGCGCTGCCTCGAATTGCTGGAGTCCACGAAGCTGGCGCTGTTCGCCATCGACGAGGCGCATTGCGTGTCGCAGTGGGGCCATGATTTCCGGCCGGAGTACATCCGTTTGTCCATCCTGCACGAGCGCTTTCCGCACGTGCCGCGCATTGCCCTGACGGCGACGGCCGATCCGCAGACGCGCGCCGAGATCGCGCATCGCCTGCAGCTCGACGATGCTCGCCAGTTCGTCTCGTCCTTCGACCGTCCGAACATCCGTTACCAGATCGTCGAGAAAACCAACGCGCGCAAGCAGGTGCTGGACTTCATCCGCGACGAACACGCGGGCGAGGCCGGCGTGGTGTATTGCCTCTCGCGCAAGAAGGTGGAAGAGACCGCCGAGTTCCTCAAGGCGAACGGCATCGATGCCTTGCCTTACCACGCCGGCATGGACATCGCCGACCGTACCGCCAACCAGGCGCGCTTCCTGCGCGAGGACGCGATCGTGATGGTGGCGACCATCGCCTTCGGCATGGGCATCGACAAGCCCGACGTGCGCTTCGTCGCGCACCTCGACCTGCCGAAAAGCATCGAGGGTTATTACCAGGAAACCGGTCGCGGCGGCCGTGACGGTCTGCCCGCCGACGCCTGGATGGCCTATGGCCTGCAGGACGTGGTGCAGCAGCGGCGCATGATCGAGGAATCCGAAGCCGACGAGACCTTCAAGCGCGTGCAGAACGCCAAGCTCGACGCCATGCTGGGCCTGTGCGAAACGCTCAGCTGCCGGCGCGTGCGCCTGCTCGATTACTTCGGCCAGGCGTCGGGGCCGTGCGGCAACTGCGACGTCTGCCTCAATCCGCCGGTGGCTTTCGATGCGACGGTGCAGGTGCAGAAGCTGCTGTCGGCGATCTATCGCGTGGACCAGCGCTTCGGCGCGGCGCATGTGATCGACGTGCTGCGCGGCGCCGATTCGGACAAGGTAAAGCAGTGGCGGCACGACCAGCTGACCACCTTCGGCATCGGCGCGGATACCAGCGAGGCCGAATGGCGCGCCATCCTGCGCCAGGCGATTGCGCTCGGTTTCGTCGTGGTCGACCACGATGCCTACAACGCGCTCAAGCTCACGGAAGAAGCGCGGCCGGTGTTGCGCGGCCAGCAAACGGTGCAGCTGCGCGAGTACCAGAAGCCGGCGAAGGCGAAGGGCAAGCGCGGCGGACGCGCGGCCCCGCGCGTGGAAGCAGGGCTGACCGACGAAGAGCAAATGATTTTCGAGCGCCTGCGCAACTGGCGCTTCGAGACGGCGCGCAAGCACAACGTGCCGGCGTACGTGATCTTCCACGACGCCACGATGCGCGAAATCGCCAAAACCAAGCCGTCCTCGCTGGACGACCTGCGCCACGTGAGTGGCGTGGGCGAGAAGAAGCTGGAAACCTATGGCGACGAGATCGTGTCGCTCATCGCCGAGCTGGTTTGAGCGGACCTGTCGCTGAGCGCTTGGCCTGCACGCCTTCCCGCATGCCGTCGGCTGACGTGACGCCTTCCTGTGAGGCATGCTGCGCGCAATGATGGCGAAGGGTGCAGGCCGCTCCTCTTCCTTATCGGCATTTGAGCGCAGGCTCTGAGTCGAACCTCCTTCCCTGCATTTCTGCGGCAGCGTTCCGACCGCCCAGTCCAGTTCGAAATCCACTCCCATCCGAAGTCGCGCACGCGTCAGTGTTGATGCATTGACAGCAAAGCGGCATTCACGCAATCTACGCCGCTCCTGATCGTCCAGTGAAACCTTGGTTCACGGAGTGATACGTGGCGGTTTGCGTTTTCCAACTTCGATGTTCGAGTCTACAAATCCAAAGGGAAAATCTATGAGATATGCATCGCTTTCAGCCGTAGTGTTGTGTTCGACGTTAGCGGGCTGCGGCGGAGGCGGCGGTGGCGGGGCGGCCGGCGCAACAAGCAGTGGAACAGTCAACGCCGCTGCCAGTGGAACCGGCTTTACCGTGAGCCTTACTCCCGCGTCGATCAACGCCTCGTTCCCGGCGGAACAGCAGGCATTGCAACTTCCTTATCCGCCGAACGTGGACATCACGGCCAGCGTCGTGCCGAGCAGTGTGTCCACGCCGGTCTACGTCTATCTCGTCGATCCGGCAGGCGTACTGGTGCTTGGCAAGCAAACCATTACGAAGGACAGTGCAGGCCATTACAGCGCCAAGCTGCTGTTCAACCAGTCGCTGCCAGCGGGGACCTACACCGGTAAATTGCAGCTGCAGATTTGCCAGGACGCCGCCTGCGCAACGCCGTATGCGGTCACCGGAGGAACGCTGCCGTACACGATTACCGTGACGCCCGCGATCGCCATCAGCGCCAAAATCAATGGCGTGGCCGTCGCGTCGTCGGGCAT
>SPQI01000434.1 GCA_004570315.1 Oxalobacteraceae bacterium OM1
AACAGCACCTGCGCGCAACCTTCGCCGGCGTAGATCTTGGCGGGCAGCGGCGTGAAGACGCTAACCGGCGTGGTGGTCGATGCTTCAATGCAGACCAACGTCGACGGCATCTATGCCGCCGGCGATTGCGCCGAAACCTTCGACAGCCTGACCGGCCGCTCCACGATTTCCGGCGTCCAGCCCAACGCCGCCGACCAGGCGTACTGCGCCGCGCTGAACATGGTCGGCAAGCATGCCTTCCAGCGCGGCGTGCGCCAGATCGACGTCATCGACACGCTCGGACTGATTTCGTCATCCTTCGGCCAGTGGCAGGGCGTGCGCGGCGGGCAGTGGGTGGAGGTTACGGACGTACGCAATTTCCGCTACATCCGCCTGGAGTTCAGCCGCGATGTGCTCATCGGCTGCAACATGGTCGGCGTGACGGAGCATTCGGGCATCCTGCGGGCGCTCATCCAGCACAAGGTGCATCTCGGGGAGTGGAAGGAGAAGCTGCTGCAGGACCCGTCGCTCATCAAGGAGGCGTACACGGCCTGCGTGGAACAGCAGTACATGGAACGCGCTTCGATCTTCCATATGCCGGGCGCGACGGCTTCCCGCTCGGCCCACGCCGCCTATTGATTTCAGCTTGGCGGCAAGCGTTTTCGCGTAAAATCCCAGCGAATTGCGCGCGGAACCCGCTTCTGCCAAGGTTCCCCGCGCTGTTCGAACCTCAACCGCGCGAAGACAATGAGCATCAAATCCGACAAGTGGATCCGGCGCATGGCCGAAGAGCACGGCATGATCGAGCCCTTCGAACCCGGCCAGGTCCGGCATGCGAACGGCCACAAGATCGTCAGCTACGGCACCTCGAGCTACGGCTACGACATTCGCTGCGCCGACGAATTCAAGATCTTCACCAACATCAACAGCACCATCGTCGATCCCAAGCAGTTCGACGAGAAGTCCTTCGTGGACTTCAAGGGCGATGTCTGCATCATCCCGCCGAATTCCTTCGCGCTGGCCCGCACGATGGAGTATTTCCGCATTCCGCGCAGCGTGCTAACCATCTGCCTCGGCAAATCGACGTACGCGCGCTGCGGCATCATCGTCAACGTGACGCCCTTCGAGCCGGAATGGGAAGGCTATGTGACGCTGGAGTTTTCCAACACCACGCCGCTGCCCGCCAAGATCTACGCCGGCGAAGGTTGCGCGCAGGTGCTGTTCTTCGAGAGCGACGAGATCTGCGAGACCTCGTACAAGGACCGCGGCGGCAAGTACCAAGGCCAGCGCGGCGTCACCCTGCCGAAGACCTGATATTGCGCCCTCGTTTCCACGCAAGTTGAAGCGATCTTCCGAGAGGCGCTCAGCGGAATAGTGGAGCGATGCCGACTGGCGCGGCAGGGCTGACGAGTTGCCCTTTCTCTGGCAGGTCGGCAAACGACAGCGTCGCCACGCGCAGCGTCGGGCCGGCGTCGCCCGGGAAGGGGGCGCCGTCTTCGAGCGCTGCCACCGGGCGTTCGCTGCCGCGCAGGCGCGGCGCGGCCTCTGCGTTCTGGCGCGGGTACGAGAATCGCACGCCGACGCAATGCTTGTCCTGCATGCCCGGTTGCCCGCTGTAGCGCAGGAAGTCGAGCGCCTGTTCGCAGGCGGCGCGCAACTCCACCAGGTCGTAGACGCCGTCGGCGCGCGGCGCGATGGAAATGCGCCGCTGGAATGCGAACTGGCCCGCCTTGCGGTTCAGCACCAGCCGTGCATTGTCGTCATAGGCCGGCTTCGATAGCGGAAAGACGGCGCGGCCGGCGGCGTCCAGCGGCATCTCGAGGTGCGTCGCACCGCCAGTCAAGGCCAGCCGCACGCCGTCGAGCGGGACGCCGCGCTCCAGCGGCACGATCTGCAGATGACTCTGGATCAGCTGCTTGGGCCTGCCGTACTTTTCGAACCGGATCATCTCGCGGTAGGCATCGCGATAACTCCGCCATTCCGCATCCGCCGTCGTCTCCTCCAGCGCCACCGGCCGCCGGGTCGCCTCCTGCGACTGGGCGGCAGCTTCACCCGCACCTATGCCTGCGAACAGCAGGAGGAGGGGGAGCAGGCGGGAGATCGACATGGTGTCCGGTCCTCAGAAACGGTAGGCGAGCCCGGTGCGGACGGCCACGGTGTTGCGGCGGTCCGTCAGCGGACTGCGCGCGGCGTCGTCCATCAGCCGCGTGACGGCGACTTGCGAACTCAACAACCACATGCTGCCCAGCTCCCAGTTCCAGTTGAGCGCGGCCTGCACGTCGCGCAGCCCGGCCGATGGCGCATAGCCCACGGTCATGCGGCCGTCCGGCTGGGTGACGGGAGCGGTGCCGAACCAGCTGCGCAGGTAAGGTCCGTTGGCCCAGCTGGCGCCTGCCGACACGGCGACGTGGTGGTGCGCCGGCATCGCGGGTAAGGCCTTCTGCAGCGTGGCGGTGAGAACCAGGCCGTTGCGGTCGTTGCCGCCGCCGTAGAGTGCGGTCGTCATCACGCGCAGGCTCCGGTCGAAGTTGTAGTGGAAGAAGCCGCCCGCTTCCGGACGCGCCTGGATTTCCGTGTAACGTTGCACCATCACCGTCCGTGCCGGCTGCAGGCCGCCGATGAGCGTGCTGCCTGCTGCAGTGCCGTCGATGCCGCCGATGCCCGTCAACGTCTGCGAGCCGCTTGCGCTGCGGCCCGATTCGATGGTCAGCAACGGGCCGGCTTCGACCGTGGGCGAATCGGACAGGTGCATGCCGAGCGTCAGGCCTGACAGGAAAATGCCGCTGCTCCACTGCATCTGCAGCAACAGCGCGCCGCGCGTCTCGCGGTCGGCGGCGCCGGCGGTCTTGGGCGCGGACGCGATGCCGGCGCCGACATAGAGGTCGCGGCTGCCGTCGGGCATCATGCGCAGGCCGGGCGTCTCCGCCTGCGCGTTTGCCGCCGCGCACAGCACGGCGAAGGCCGCGGCGGCGTGCCGCGGGGAGGTCAATGCGAAGGCCACGTCAGGAAGTCTCCGGAGGGGGATATCACCAAGCAGATGCGATCCGGACCGCCAGCGGCGGCCGGGACGCACGGAGCGCATATTGTAGGTGGTATTCCTGATGGCAAGCTCGCAACCGGATTGAGGTCTGGCCTCAGCCACGCAAGCCGAGTACGGCGACCGGTGCCGGAACCCGAAACGCCTCGCGATCGGTCGCAGCTGGTGCAGGCAGCGGCGTGCGAGCGGTCCAGGCGAGCAGTAGCATGGCGGCGGCCAAGCGGAGCGTCACGGGGCGTCGGCCGCTCAGGGCAGCTTGACGAACGTTACCGGCAGCGGCGAGGCCGGCACCGAGACGAAGGCGGCCTGGTTGAGGTTCGCCGCGATGCAGACCACGTCACCCGGATCGACGACGCGATAGCCGACTTCGATGCGGTCCGGATTGCTGCGCCGGTTGACGCTGGCGACATGCATGCTGCCGCAGGGAATGGACGCGCGGCCGAGGAAGACCGCGAGCACCATGCGCTGCGTGAAGTCGATGGCCGGGACCGTGCTGCGGCCGCCGGTGTGTTCGGCCCACAGGGCGATCCAAGAGGCCGCATCGCGGACAGCGAGGAAGCGCTGGTCGGCAATCGAGGAGGTGAAGACGCCGTTCGGGATGGTGTCGAAGGGAATGGCGTCCGGTACGCAGACGTCCGTGATGCCCAGGCTTGCCGCGAGACGTGAGCGGATGGCATGCACCGTCTGGCGGAAGGCCGGCGCGGCGGGCAGTTCGGCGGCGCAATCGATGCTCACGCGCTTCTTGGCGCCGTTGACCTCGACTTCCAGCCATTCGGCGGGCTGGTCCGCGCATCCCGGGCAACCGATGACGACGTCCGGGAGGCTGGCGACCGACTCCGCAAGCGTCTTCCATTCGTCGGCGGAGACTGTGCCCCAGGTGCCGCGCTGGGCCGGCTGCACGCCGCTGGCGGCGTAGGAGTGGAATGCCGCGCCAGCGCGGGTGATCTCGACGGCGGCCGAGCAATCCTGCTGGCAAAGGACGAAGCCGCGGCCCCAGCCGCTGCGTACCGCGGGTTCGTCGGCCGGACGCGCCGCGGGCTGGACGGCTTGCACCGGCAAGTCGGATTGCGGCAGGACCACGAAGATGGCAGGTACGGACAGGCTCGCGATGCAGGCCGTGTCGGCCGGCGGCGGCGTGATCGTGTAGTCGATCTCGATGCGTGCCGGGCCGGCCTTCTGCTTGACCGCATCGACCGCGATCTTGTCGCAGGGGCTGCGCGAGCCTAGGAAGACCGCCACCACCATATTGCGGCTGAAATCGGGCTGGAAGGGGGCTTGAGACGTCGTGCCGGCGAACTGAGCCCAGAGTGCGTTCCAGGATGCAGCGTCCTTGGCCGCGGCGATGCGCTCGTCATGGATACCGGAATTCGGCAGGGCCACGATGCTGGCCGAGTAGGGGATGCCGATCGCCTGTTCGGTGCCGGTTTCGGTGCCGGGGCGTACGGCAGTGAGCGGTGCCACGGTGGTGCCGCTGCCCACACTCGCGCTGCCGCCACCGCCGCAGGCGATGAGGGCCATGCCGAGCAAGCCGGAAAGCAAGGCGAGGCGCAATCGATTGCGTTGCATGGTCGGATTCCTTGAACGGGTTGTCGGCAAGGCAGGCGCCTGGACCGGATGGTGCAGATGGTAGGCGGGCGCCCGCGCGGCATCACCCCGTGGCTGTCGCGAAATTGTCGTGAATTTGTAAGACCGGGAAATGCCGCGAACGTCTTATACAATTCGCTTCGGGAGGAAAACATGTATCGAGTCATGCTGGTGGAGGACGATGCCAAACTCGCGGCGCTGATCACCGAATACCTCACGGGTTACGAGTTCGCCGTCGACGTGGTCAACCGCGGCGACGCCGCGCTCGCACGCTTTCGCGACACCGAGCCGGATCTCGTCGTGCTGGACCTGATGCTCCCCGGCCTGGACGGCATGGTGGTCTGCCGGCAGCTGCGCGACATCAGCAAGGTGCCGATCCTGATCCTCACCGCCCGCGAAGACACCTTCGACGAAGTCTCCGGCCTCGAACAGGGCGCCGACGACTACATCAACAAGCCGGTGCAGCCGCGCGTGCTACTGGCTCGCCTGCGCGCGCTGTTGCGCCGCGGCCAGGAGCGCGTCGCCGGCACCAGCGGCGACCTGCTCTTCGGCGCGCTGCGTTTGTCCCGCGAGAACCGCACGGTCCACTGGCGCAACGCCACGGTCGCACTCAACAGCACCGATTACAAGCTCCTGCTGGCGCTCGCCGAGTCGGCCGGCAAGGTCCTCTCGCGCAACGACCTGCTGCTGAAGCTGCGCGGTATCGATTTCGACGGATTGGACCGCAGCATCGACAACGCCGTCTCGCGCCTGCGCCGCAAGTTCGACGACGGCGCGGCGGAGCGCATCAAGACGGTGTGGGGCGAGGGCTACCTCTTCAGTCCCTCGGCCTGGGAGTAGCGTGAACCGGATTTTCTTACGGATCTTTCCGCTGACGCTGCTCGCGATTGCGGCGGCGGCGCTCGTCGTCTATGGCGCGATACGGCTCTTCCTCGGCGACCCGCTCGAGGACATCGCCCGCAAGCAGGCCTCCGGGCCGATCTTTTTGCTGGAGCACTACATCGACCAGGCGCCGCAGGACGAGTGGCTGGCGCGCCTGAACCGGGTGCGCGAAATTTCCAATCTCAGCCTTGAACTGGTTCCTGTCGATACCGCCGTCGCTGCGCTGCCGGAAGACAAGCGCGATGCGCTGCGGCGCGGCGAACTTGTGCTCGACATCCCGGGGCGAGCCTTCTTGCGCCGTGTCGACCTGAAAGGCGAACGCTACGTCGGCAGCGACGAGGAGGTGCTGCAGGTACTCAATCTGCCGATCGACGTCGGACTCGAACTGAAGATCGAAGCCATCCGCTACGGCATCGTCGCGCTCTTCCTGCTGGTGCCCATCGCCTACTGGTCGCGCATGCATTGGCGTGAGCTGCTGGCCTTGTCGAAGGCCGCCGATGCCTTCGGCGAGGGGCGCCTCGACGTGCGGGCACAGGTGCGCAACGGCGCGGCGGTCTATCCGCTGGCGCAGCGCATGAATCAGATGGCCGAGCGCATCGACAGCCTGATGAGCGCGCAGCGTCAGCTGCTGCATTCCGTCTCGCATGAACTGCGCACGCCGATCGCTCGGCTGGAATTCGCGCTGGAGCTGCTGGCCGACCGGATGCAGGGCGCGCCCGAGGAGAAGCGGGTGAGGGCGATGGAGGAAGACGTCGTCGAGCTGAAGGAACTGGTGAACGAACTGCTCAGCCTGACCCGTCTGGGACAGGCCGAACAGGCGGCAGCCGAGCCGGTTGCGGTCGTGCCCTTGCTGCAGTCATGCGCGAAGCGGCACGAGCATGTGCTGGCGAGCCGGCGTTTTCAGCTGATCGAGTCGGTCGGCGACTGCGACGTGGCGGGCGATCCGCGCCTGCTGGCCCGAGCCGTCGGCAACCTCTTGGCCAATGCCGCGAAGTACGCACATTCCGCTGTCGAATTGCGTGCCGAACGCGGTGCCGATGGCAGCATAGTCATCACCGTGGACGACGACGGTCCTGGCATTCCCGAGGCCGAGCGCGAACGCGTTTTCGAACCGTTCTACCGCCTCGATCGCAGCCGCGACCGCAGCACCGGCGGTTTCGGTCTCGGGCTGGCGATTGCGCGGAAAGCCGCACAGCTCCATGCCGGGACCATCTCGGTGGAGGAGTCACCCCTGGGCGGCGCGCGCTTCGTCCTGCGCCTTCCCGCAAGCACGCATGAAGTGGCTTATAAAGCAGCTTATGAAGCAGCTTATAAAGCGGCCGGCCAAAAAAAATCCCTTCCCGTGTGACCATCGGGAAGGGAGAGGTAAGGGGTAGGATGTTTGCGATACGGCTGCGTACTTCACACACGCTGCCCCCAACCCGAACTTCCCGCATGGGGAAGAAGCCCTCCTAAGGAGCCGTTAGTGCGCCCGGCTTTCTCACGGACGCTTGTGTTCGTTGCCTGGCGCCTGCCCGGGTGGACAAGGCGCTAAGATTTCCATGTGGCAATAATGCGCTCGGTTCGTGCGCCCGGGTGTTTCCATTCCGCTAAAGACGTTGCCAAATGTAAAAAGCCCTCCGGCTTGCGCATAGAGGGCTTTTCTCCCTCCCCTTCAAGGGGAGGGAACATCCTTTAAGACGGCAAACTTTCGCGTCGCTCAGTCTTTCACGCAATCCACGAAGTAGCCGCGACGTCCATACATGTCCTGCGTCACGAGGCCATGTACGTCGGTCTCGAAGCCCGGAAATTTCTCGTTGAAGTCGCGGGCGAACTTCAGGTAATCGACGATGGTCTTGTTGAAGCGCTCGCCCGGGATCAGCAGCGGGATGCCCGGCGGGTAAGGCGTCAGCAGGATGGCGGTGACGCGGCCTTCGAGGTCGTCGATTGCCACGCGTTCGATTTCGCGGTGCGCCATCTTCGCGAAGGCGTCCGAGGGCTTCATCGCCGGCTGCATGTCCGACAGGTACATCTCGGTCGTCAGGCGGGCGACGTCGTAGGCTTTGTACATGTCGTGGATCTGCTGGCAGAGGTCACGCAGGCCGATGCGCTCGTAGCGCGGATTGGCCGCCGAGAATTCGGGCAGGATGCGCCACATCGGCTGGTTCTTATCGTAGTCGTCCTTGAACTGCTGCAGCGCGGTCAGCAGCGTGTTCCAGCGGCCCTTGGTGATGCCGATGGTGAACATGATGAAGAACGAGTAGAGGCCCGCCTTCTCCACGATGACGCCGTGCTCGGCGAGGTAGCGCGTCACGATCGAGGCCGGGATGCCGGTCTCGCCGAACTTGCCGTCGATGGACAGACCCGGCGTGACGATGGTCGCCTTGATCGGGTCCAGCATGTTGAACCCTTTGGCGATGTTGCCGAAGCCGTGCCAATCGTCCTCGGCGCGGATCATCCAGTCTTCGCGCGAGCCGATGCCGTTCTCGGCGAACTCGTCCGGCCCCCAGACCTGGAACCACCAGTCCTGGCCCCATTCCTGGTCGACCTTCTTCATTGCGCGGCGGAAGTCCAGCGCTTCGAGAATGCTCTCCTCGACCAGCGCGGTGCCGCCCGGCGGCTCCATCATCGCGGCCGCGACGTCGCACGACGCGATGATCGCGTACTGCGGCGAGGTAGACGTGTGCATCAGATAGGCTTCGTTGAACATGTCCTGGTCGAGCTTCACCGTCTGCGAATCGCGCACCAGGATCTGCGACGCCTGCGAGAGGCCGGCCAGCAGCTTGTGCGTGGACTGCGTGGAGAAGATCAGCGACTCCTTCGCGCGCGGACGGTCCTTGCCGATCGCGTGCATGTTCTTGTAGAAGTCGTGGAAGGTCGCATGCGGCAGCCAGGCTTCGTCGAAGTGCAGCGTGTCGATCTCGCCGTCGAGCATTTCCTTGATGGTCTCGACGTTGTACAGCACGCCGTCGTACGTGGACTGCGTGATGGTGAGGATGCGCGGCTTCTTGTTCTTCGCTTCGCGCGCGAACGGGTTCGCCTCGATCTTCTTCATGATGTTCTCGATCTTGAATTCCTCAAGCGGAATCGGACCGATGATGCCGAGGTGATTGCGCGTCGGCATGAGGAAGACCGGGATCGCGCCCGTCATGATGATCGAGTGCAGGATGGACTTGTGGCAGTTGCGGTCGACGACGACGATGTCGCCGGGACCGACGGTGGAGTGCCACACCATCTTGTTCGAGGTCGAGGTGCCGTTGGTGACGAAGTAGCAGTGGTCCGCGTTGAAGATGCGCGCGGCATTGCGCTCGGAAGCCGCCACCGGACCGGTGTGGTCAAGCAGCTGGCCGAGTTCTTCCACCGCGTTGCAGACGTCGGCGCGCAGCATGTTCTCGCCGAAGAACTGGTGGAACATCTGGCCCACCGGCGACTTCAGGAAAGCCACGCCGCCGGAGTGGCCGGGGCAGTGCCACGAGTAGGAGCCGTCCTGCGCGTAATGCACGAGCGCGCGGAAGAAGGGCGGCGCCAAGCCGTCGAGGTAGGACTTGGCCTCGCGGATGATGTGGCGCGCGACGAACTCCGGCGTGTCCTCGAACATGTGGATGAAGCCGTGCAGCTCGCGCAGGATGTCGTTGGGGATGTGGCGCGAGGTGCGGGTTTCGCCGTAGAGATAGATCGGGATGTCGGCGTTCTTGTGGCGGATCTCGCCGACGAAGGCGCGCAGCGATTTCAGCGCGACGTCGGTCTCTTCGTCGGTGCCGCCGCCGAACTCTTCATCGTCGATGGACAGGATGAAGGCCGAGGCGCGCGACTGCTGCTGGGCGAACTGCGAGAGGTCGCCGTAGCTCGTCACGCCGAGGACTTCCATGCCCTCCTTCTCCATTGCTTCGGCGAGCGCGCGAATGCCCAGGCCCGATGTGTTCTCGGAGCGGAAATCTTCGTCGATGATGACGATGGGGAAACGGAACTTCATGTGGTCTCCAAGAGAGAAATGGGAGACGCCTGGGCGGGAAGCTTGCGCGCCGAAAAACGAAAAAAGCGAATTTTCGCAGATATGGGACGAGCGTGCGGGAAAACCGTTCTGCGAAAAAACAAACCCCGCCGCGGCGGGGTCGCTTGCACTTGCCTAAGCGGCAACTAGATGTGCAACCACGCCAGTACGGCCAGCACGACGCCCACGCCGGCTACGCCGTAGGAGGTGCCTTCGAGCCATTTCTTCCGCGTGAGCAAGGTGATCGCCGCCAGGGAGATGGCAATCTGCACCGCGGTCATCGCCTGCGCCCAGCGGTGATGCTGATGCATCTGGGCTTCGGACTTGTCGTCCCACTCCTTGGAGACGGCCTCGAGCTTCTCCGCGTCGGTCTTGATGTCGCCCTTTTCCTTCTTGTAGCGCTCGACCTCCGCCTTGTACTTCTCGGCGTCCACGCCAGGCAGCGTCATGGCCAGTTCGGCCAGGTTCTGTTTGTTCGATTTTGCCTGGTAGTAGTTCCACTGGTTGGACGCTTCGGTCTTCTTGATTGCGGCATTGTTCTTGTAGAGGGCGGCATTGTTCTGCGTGTCGCCGGCCATGTAGCCGAAGAGGGCGCCAACGGTGGCAAGCACCGCGGTAATCACCGCAATCTTGCTGGAGAAGCTGTCTCCCTTGTGGGCGGCGTGTTCGACTTCATGGTCGTGCGGACCATGCACATGGAAACCGTGTCCGGACATTGCTCTAACCTCTTTCGTAAGTGACAAAGGCATAGTCGAAGCCATGCTCCGCCGAATGATACTGCTCGCGGGTCACTTCTTTCCACTCCTTCGGATCGATTTTCGGGAAGAAGGTGTCGCACTCGAAGACCTTTGCAATTTCGGTCACGATCAGCCGGTCGCAGAGCTGGAATCCTTCAATGAAGATCTGGGCGCCGCCGATGAGATAGCCGGGAGTGTCGCCAAGCAGGGCGACAGCCTGCTCGATGGACGTTGCGGTTTCCACACCCTCGTGGCGCCAGTCGGGATTGCGCGTGATGACGATGCTGCGGCGATTGGGGAGCGGCTTGCCGATGGAGTCGAAGGTCTTGCGGCCCATGAGGATGGGGTGCCCGGTCGTCGTGCGTTTGAAGTGCGCGAGGTCTTCCTTCAGGTGCCAGGGGAGCTTGTTGTCGATGCCGATGCCGTTGTTGGCGTCCATGGCAACGATGATGGTGAGCTGCGGATTCTTCATACCGCCACCGGCGCCTTGATATGCGGATGGGACTGATATCCCTCGATCTCGAAGTCCTCGTACTTGTACTCGAAGAGGCTTTCCGGCTTGCGCTTGATGACCAGCTTCGGTAGCGGATGCGGCGTGCGCGAGAGCTGTTCGCGGACCTGGTCCATGTGGTTCGAATACAAATGACAATCGCCGCCGGTCCAGATGAACTCGCCCACTTCCAGGCCGGCCTGCTGCGCCACCATGTGCGTGAGCAGCGCATACGACGCGATGTTGAACGGCACGCCGAGGAAGATGTCCGCGCTGCGCTGGTAGAGCTGGCAGGAGAGCTTGCCGTCGGCAACATAGAACTGGAAGAAGGCGTGGCAGGGCGGCAGCTTCATCTGCGGGATGTCGGCCACGTTCCAGGCCGAGACGATCAGGCGGCGCGAATCCGGGTTGTTGCGGATCTGGTCGAGGACTTGCGCAATCTGGTCGATGTGCTTGCCGTCCGGCGTGGGCCAGTTGCGCCATTGATAGCCGTAGATCGGACCGAGATTGCCTTCGGCATCGGCCCATTCGTCCCAGATCGAGACGCCGTTGTCTTTCAGGTACTGGGTATTGGTCGAGCCGGCGAGGAACCAGATCAGCTCGTGGATGATGGACTTCAGGTGCAGCTTCTTGGTCGTGACCAGCGGGAAGCCTTCCTGCAGGTCGAAGCGCATCTGGTAGCCGAACACCGAGCGGGTGCCGGTGCCGGTGCGGTCGGTTTTTTCGGTGCCATGCTCGTAGACATGGCGCATGAAATCGAGGTATTGGCGCATGGGAAGTCCTTCAGGGTTGCCGTATTTTATCCGGAGTCCCTTTTTCTGGACTGCGTTTCTTCCCGGTGATCATCGCGCGGGCGATGTTTTCACGATGCACCACGCTCATGAAGATGACGGCGCTGACGTGGACCGTCACGCAGGTCAGCAGCGCATAGGCAATGACCTCGTGCACCTGCTCCAGCCATTCCTCGCCCCAGAAGGCGTCGAGGCCCATCATCCAGCCGGTGATTGCAAGCGCGAGGATCAGCAGCCACATGGTGGCCGCCATGACGGCGCCGGCCGGATTGATGCCGACAGGGTGGGGCGCGCGGCCGGCGAGGAGTGCGCACAGGTAGTCGCGCAGCTCGCCCAGGCCGGGCCACCATTGCGCGAAGCCCGCGTAGCCGCGCCCGAGGAAACCGCGCAGCAGGCGGATGCCGACCAGCGCGGCGGCAGCGTACCCGGCATAGCGGTGCCACGTCGCGCCGTCCTCGTTGAGAAAATTGCCGAGGACCAGCAAGGCCACGCTCCAATGCACGAGGCGCACCAGCCGGTCCCAGACGACGATCATGGCCTTACTTCTCGACGTTGGCCTTCACGATGTCCAGCGTCTTGGTATCGAAGTAGATCTCGACCTTCTTGCCTTCCTTGTTGTGGCCGTAGATCTCGTAGCACTGGCCGTCGACCTTGAATTTCTTGATCTTGTAGCCTGCGGATTCGAGCTGGGCGCGCGCGTCTTCCGGCTTCATCCATTCCTCCTTCGGATGCGCGGTGCACTTCGCGGCGGCGAAGGCGGCGTTGGACAGGGCGAGCAGCAGGGCGGACATCAACAGTTTGCGCATGGATCGATCCTCGATGTGGTGGAAATGACAGCGGGATCATAGCATCTAAACAAGAATCATTCGCAATTAGATGCTTGATCCATTCGAGAATTGGAGCGCCGCAAGACTGGCGTAGAGGCCGCCCGCCGCGACCAGCTGGGCGTGGGTGCCGGTTTCCACGATGCGACCATGCTCCATCACCACGATGCGATCGGCGTTCTGCACCGTCGCCAGGCGATGCGCGATGACGAGCGTGGTGCGGCCGGCCATCGCCGCCTCCAGCGCACCCTGCACCAGGCGCTCGGACTCGGCATCGAGCGCGCTGGTCGCCTCGTCGAGCAGGAGCAGTGGCGGATTTTTCAGCAAGGCGCGAGCGATGGCGATGCGCTGGCGCTGGCCGCCGGAGAGCCGGACGCCGCGCTCGCCGAGGAA
>SPQI01000495.1 GCA_004570315.1 Oxalobacteraceae bacterium OM1
GTGCACGTGCCATGTCGAACGCCGCCTCTCATCGCTCCACCGCCGTCCGTAACGAAGTCGCCGGACTCTGGCGCCTCGCATGGCCGACGCTGGTCGGCCAGCTCGCCGTGGTCGGCACCGGCGTGGCCGACGTCGCCATGACCGGCCACCTGAGCGCGGAGGATCTTGCAGCGACCTCGCTGGGCGCGTCGGTCTGGTCGATGGTAATCGTGACGGTGCTCGGCGTGATGATGGCCGTGAACGCAGTGGTCGCGCACGATTTCGGCGCCGGCCGCAAGGATCGCATTCCCCATACCGTGCGCCAGGCGATGTGGATGGGATTGTTCTGCGGCCTGGTGGCCTGCGTGGTCGCCAACCTGGCGGTGCTGGTGTTCGACCACCTTTCCGTCGACCCGGCCGTGCATGCCAAGGCATCCGCCTTCGTCCATGTGATCAGCCTCGGCCTGCCGCCGCTGGCGGTGCACCGCGCGCTGTATGGCTACAGCACCAGCCTGCACCAGACCAAGCCGATGATGGTGATCGCCGTGATCGGCCTGCTGTTCAACATCGGCGTCAACTGGCTGCTCATCTACGGCAACCTCGGCTTTCCGCAGCTGGGCGCGGTCGGCTGCGCGGCGGCCACGGCGATGTGCATGTGGCTGACGCTGGCGCTGATGCTCTGGTGGGTGCGCCGCGCCGAGGTGTATCGCGACACCTATCCGCTGACGCACTGGGAGAAACCGCACTGGCCGGAAATCCGCAGCATGCTGAAGATGGGCCTGCCGATCGGCGTCACCTATTTCGCCGAGGTCAGCGCCTTCGGGGCGGTCGCGCTGCTGGTGGCGCGTTTCGGCGTGGTGACGGTAGCGGCGCACCAGATCGCGCTGAACTTCGCTTCGCTGGTCTTCATGGTGCCGATGAGCGTCGGCATCGCGCTGATCACCCGCGTCGGCAACGCCCTCGGCAGCGGCGATGCGCGCCATGCCCGGTTCGTCGCCTGGACGGGCGTCGGCGTCTCGCTCGCCTTCGCCGCCGTGTCGGCGCTGGGCATCGCCGTGTTCCGGTGGCAAATCGCCGCCGCCTATACCTCCGATGCCCAGGTGCAGCAGCTCACCGCGCATCTGCTGCTGTTCGCAGCGCTGTTCCAGCTTTCGGATGCGACGCAAGTCGCCGCCTCGTCCGCCATCCGCGGCTACAAGGTCACGCGGCCGCCGATGGTGATCCACCTGGCCGCCTTCTGGGGCCTCTGCCTGCCGCTCGGTTGCCTGCTCGGCCTGGCGCCGGAATGGGCCCCGCTGGCGCCGTCGCGCCCGCTGGAAGCCACCGGCTTCTGGATCGCCCTGACCACCGGCCTGACCGTCGCTGCCGTGCTGCTCGTCTGGTTCCTGAACCGCCTGTCGAAAGACCGCGCCGCCCGGCCGGCCTGATCTCCCGCGCCGGTCCTGCCCCGCCCGGGGCCGGCTTTCTACAGTCTAGCCCGCCAAAACTGCAGTTCATCGCAATCCGTTCGCCTTCCCAAAACCGCTTGGCTACAGTACCCCTACACCGAGCCAACAACGCAAGCCACAGCGAAAGGACACGGACATGAACACCACCCGCACCGCCGCCATCTTCGTCGCCGCCGTCGTTGCCGCCCTCGCCGCCGGCGCCTACACGATCGAAGCCCGCAAGGCCGCCGAACAGGCCGACCTCGCCAGCATTCCGCATGTCACCATCGTGGCCAAGCGCCTGACGCCGGCCGAGAAGCTGGTGCTGCGCGAGCAGGAACTGCAGGCCGCCCGTGCCCGCGCCGCCGATCCGCGCGCTTGAGCCGGTTGCTAACTGTTATGCTGCAGGCAACACCCGAACCAGGATTGAATCCACTATGCAACTGTTGAGAAACGCCGCCTTCGCCCTCTTCCTGGGCACCCTTGCCGCCGCCCCGCTCGCCGGCATCGCCTACGCGCAGAGCAGCGAGTCGGCCCGCGACGTGGTGAGCGAATCGCGCCCCGTCGAGGCCGGCATCGTCCGCGTCAACGTGATGGGTCCCGTGGACTTGAAGCTGCGCGTCGGCGCCACGCCCGCGCTGACGCTGCGCGGCGAGCGCCGGGTGTTGCAGGAGATCGCCACGGACCGGGAAGGCACGACGCTGAAGATCCAGCCGCGCAGCTCCTTCAACACCAAGGGCAACATCGTTGCCGAGCTGACCCTGCCGAAGCTGGAGGCGGTGCGCCTGATGGGCAGCGGCGACGCCGAGATCAGCGGCTTCAGCGGCGAGCAGTTCAAGCTCGACATGATGGGTTCCGGCGACGTGCGGGTCGACGCCCAGTACCAGGAAATCAACGCCGGCCTGAAGGGCAGCGGCGACCTCAAGCTGACCGCCGGCAACAGCGAGCGCGTGGAGCTCAGCATCTTCGGCTCGGGCGGCATCGTCGCCAGCGGCAAGGCCAAGGCCATGACCGCCAAGATCATGGGCACCGGCGGCATCAACGCCCGCCAGCTGGTGGCCGACAGCACGACCGTCAGCATCTTCGGCACCGGCGACGCCCAGGTCTTCGCCGGCTCGACGGTGGCCGTCTCGTCCCGCGGCACCGGCGACGTGGTGGTCTACGGCAAGCCGACGCAGCGCGCCGTGAGCATCAGCGGCACGGGCAACGTCAGATTCCAACCGTAGTTTCGTGTTTCCAGTCCTCCTGGAAGTGTCCTTGAAGCCGGCGCAAGCCGGCTTTTTTTTCGGCTCGCCAGGCGCCGAATTGTTTCGGCATGCGCTTGCGGAGTAATATGCAAATCGCAACCCGCCACCCGGAGCCACCATGAAGACGCCGATCGCCGCCGCGCTGCTCGTTTCCTCAGTCGCCTGTGCCCCTGCCTTCGCCGCAGTGGAACCTGTCGCGCCGGTGGCTGAAATCAAGATCCGCAAGACTCAGGAGCGGACGGCGGACAAGGCACCCGACAAGCCCTCGGACAAAGCATCCGAGCAGGAGCAGTCTCAGGACGCGACCCGCACCACCATCGGCGTTTCCGTGCGCCTGCGCACCGGCTGGGCCGACATCCGTCTGCACATCAACATCTGAGAGCCTGATTGATCCGCTGACCGGCCTCAATGCGGGCCGGACCGCATGCACTAGCATCGTCCTTATTTCGTGGAGAGGACGATGTCCGTCGAAACCATCGGCAACTTCCAGGTTCACCTCGCCGCCGAACGCGCGGCCGGCACGCAGCAGTTCGCGTCATACGTCACCATCGCCCGCTTCGATCAGGCGGCGCAAGACTTCCTCACCGTCATCGACCGTGCGCGCTGCGGCGGCGAAGCGGTCTTCGACACCGAAGAGGAAGCCGAAGAAGCGGCCCGGCGCTATGCCAATGAAATGATCGCCAGCGGCGCGCTGTCTGGCCGTCAACTCTCGTAAAGGCCAGTCATGCATACCGATCCTGAAATCCAGCCCGGCAAACCGGAAGTGCCGGCCATGCCCGCGCCTGCCCCCGAAATTCCGGGCAACGATCCCGCACCGGAAATCAGCCCCATCGAACCGACGCCGGAAGAAGTGCCGGTCCCGGCGGAATACCCGACCGCTTAGGCTTTTTCCAGCACCGCACCCTGCGGTGTGTCCTTGATGCGGAAGCCGGCGCGTTCGATGTCTGCGCGTGCCGCATCCGCGTCGCCCCAGCGCTTCTCCGCCCGCGCGCGGTTGCGCTCGTCCAGCAGCGCCTGCACCGCTTGCGGCACGGCGACTTCAACCGGCTTCCATGCCGCCAAGCCGAGACCGAATGCCTCATCTGCCCATGCGAGCGTCGCGCGCTTGGTGGCATCGGTCAACGGCGCCCTCAGCACTTCCCATGCAACGGCCAACGCCTTCGAGGTGTTCAAGTCCTGATTCAGTTCGGCCAGCAGGCGGTCGCGGTAGGTCTCGTCCGGCGTGCCGCCTTCCGGCAAGCGATGGAAGGCCTGCCGCAGCCGGTTGCGGGCCGTCTGCGCGGCATCGAGCGCTTGCCACGAGAACACCAGCTGCGAACGGTAGTGCGCCGTCAACGCGAGGTAGCGATACGCCAGCGGATCGTAGCCGCGTTCGATGAGGGTTTCGAGACGCAGGAAGCCGCCATCCGACTTCGACATCTTCTCCGCACCTTCCAGCTTGAGGAAGGCACCGTGTGGCCAATAGTTGGCCGGCACGTGGCCATGGCGCGCCTCGTGCTGCGCGATCTCGTTGGTGTGGTGCACGGGCACATGGTCTTCGCCGCCCACGTGGATATCGAAGCGCTCTCCGAGGTAGTGCTCAGACATCGCGGAGCACTCGATGTGCCATCCGGGGAAGCCGCGGCCCCAGGGGCTGTCCCACTCCATCTGGCGCTGCTCGTCGCCGCTGAACTTCCAGAGGGCGAAGTCGGTGGGGTTGCGCTTCGCGCCAAGGTCCACGCGGTGGCCGGCACGCAATCCTTCGATGTCGAGCCGCGCGAGATGGCCGTAGTGCTCAAGGCGCGCCGTGTCGAAGTAGATGCCGTCTTCCGTGCGGTAGGTGTAGCCCTTGCGCTCGATGTCGGCAATGAAGGCGATCTGCTCGGCGATGTGGTCCGTGGCCCTCGCCCACACCATCGGCGGCAGGATGTTGAGACGGACGAGGTCGTGCTGGAAGGTCTCGGTGTAGAAAGCGGCGATGTCCCATGCCGTCTTCCCGGTGCGACGGCTGCCCTTTTCCATCTTGTCTTCGCCGGTGTCCGCATCCGAAATCAGATGGCCGACGTCGGTGATGTTCATGACGTGCCGCACCGCATAACCGTTCAGTTGCAGCACGCGGCGCAACGTGTCCTCGAACAGGTAAGTGCGCAGATTGCCGATGTGGGCGTAGTCGTACACCGTCGGGCCGCAGGCATAGAGGCCGGCATGCCCCGCTGCGATGGGTTCGAACGGCCGCAGGCGGCGCTCCCAGGTGTCGTACAGCATGAGGTCCATCTTCTCTCCGAAATGAAAAAGGCCGCAGGGAGATGAACTCGCTGCGGCCTTCGAAACTGTGGATGTGCAAACGCAATCGGCTGGCTTCTAGGGCCGGCGCGGACATTCCTTGGTGATTGCGGTGTGCTGGGTCATGGGGGAGATCGTAGCATGCATTACCGCACCGTTCAGCGCGACGTCAGCAAGGGTGTCATGCCACGCTGCTTGGTCCTGAGGCCGAGTTGATGCTACAGAGCGCATGCCTAGTAATCACGGGTCGCCTGCGAGCTTCAAGAATAAGACGGTCGACCAAAGCTTGATATTTGCATGCTTTGGGCGGAACTGAGATATGGAACGGAGATACGGAACTGAGCCGCGTCTCAGGTCCACATAAGCGGTCGTGAATGCGCTGCGCGATTCCACAACCGCGCTGGAACTCACTTGGCACACAATCGTACCGACGGCTTTCCTTCATAGCACTTCTACCGGTACGTCACCATTAGCTGCAAGTCTGCCGGCGAACGCCGTGTTCCGATCTGCTGCGCAAAAGCCATCTCCCGTCCCGGTACTGTTCTGTATGGCCCCGGCCACTCAATATTCTGCCCACTCCTAAATAAATCATGCGAATAAGCGACTCCCCCGATATCTTTTGTCCAGATCAAGAAACATCTGCAGCAGCCCAAGCCCGTAATGGACCGCTAACTTCATCCATTAACGAACATCCCGACGCAGAACATCCCTATTCTGGAAGTTTTCATCCGACGGCCGACGCGCTTGCAACGAAATACATCGGCAAAGACAAAAGGGTGCTCGTGCCGGCAGACAAATCGCCGTCGTCCGCCCCTGCACAGCAAGAGCTCATTCATGTCGATAATGCGATCAAGATCAGTGAGGCCCAACTGGTTGCTGAAGTAAACCAATTGCGAGCGCAGAACTATGAGTCGCTGCTGCACGGTTCTGACGGGGAATTCGACAAATTGTTTTTCGCCGCGACAGAAGCGTTTCAAACCGATGTCCCGCCTGACGCCCTGAAAGCGATTCAACCGAAAGGACTGATCTACGAATACTGCCGCAATAGACCGGAGATATTCCCGCGGCTGAACGATTTCTTTGGCATGATGAGATCAATGAGTGCGCCCGTGAGGAAGCGCGCACTGCTTGCCTTGTTTACGCTGCCGAAGAATGACCTTTGGTGCACCGCAGGGATGATCGAACGCATCGATTTTTTCAAAACGACGGCGTGCGCGGGCAACCTGTTGCTCGACGAAGCGTTCACAGAAGCACTCCAAAAATACCACTCCCAATCCAGTTCTGGGCGCGGGAGGCGCCTAGGCGTACACTCCGTTTCGAACAGCACCAACACGATTTTGCGCAACGCTGATGGCGCGTCTGCCATTTGGGAACGGGGTCAATTAAAGAAGGAAGTGGAACAACGCCTGGAGACCTTCCTGAAAAATGATTTCCAGCGCATGCTCTGTGACCTTATATCGACTGTAGCCCGAGGCGGCAAGGACATTTCCAAGACTTTTGATGCGATCCAGCGGTTCCAGGAAGACAATCTGGCTGTGCTTTCCAAGTTCTTCCCGCCCCGACCGACGGACAGGGATGAATCCAAGGTCGAGGATTATCCGCATGGGCTTCTTCACCAGCATGCGGACTACTTTGAACTGGAAGACGACGGCTCGACGTCGGTGAAACACTGGAACATCGCGCGCGATGTGCTGGAGCGCATTCTTCCGGCGTTGACAGAAGAGTCCAAGATTCTGATCCTTAAGAAGAATCCGGCGCTTCTGCGTAGCGTTACGCCTTTATTTTTTCCCGAAAGTGAAGTTCGCTCCGCCCAATCGCAGGAGCAGCGCATCGCCATATTTGATCAGGAATTGGCTCAGAAGTTGCTTCCACGCATTATTCAAAGTGGGAAATCGATCGCTGACCTTGTACGCGAAGGGGCCGTATCGTTGCATTCGCTGTTTTCAAGAACGCAAGGGGCAGGTGCACTAATTGACCAGCTTCTGGATCGGGAACCGGATTCGGCAGACCTGCAGTGCATTTATCAGCACTGCATCAATACAAAGCAGCTTCACTGGATCGGAACCCTCATTCCATTTGAAGACTTGGCAAGCGAGGCGATAGAAAATGTCGCGCCATTGGAAAGAATTGAAGCGGCATGCATACGCGTTCTTATTAACATCGAAAAGGCAGACACCCGTATCAAGGTCGCGAAGGAAGTGTTTTCTGCGTTCGGTACGCAATTGAGTGCTTTGCCGCAGCTTGAGCAGTTACGGGCATTCCCGACGCTAGACAAGATCTTGTTGCAGCAGCAGTTTAACGAAGCGGAGCGAGCGGAAATGCTTGCGAGCTTCATGTCGACCGTATTTCAAAAGGCCGATTCAAAACCTGCCTCGGCACAGCTAAAGAACGCTGTACGCGACGCGGTCATGAAACATACGAACGTAGTCGGCAGAATTAAGCTGCTCAAAACGCAACTGGCCGCGCTTGGCGACATGGCGTGCATCCTGTTCCCCGATAGCGCCATGCAATTTGCACGCAGTGTGGAGGAACGCGCGTCCGTCTTTGAAGAGGAGCTTTACGACGAGATCTTGCCGAGACTGATTCGCAACCACACGCCGATCGCCAATTTAATTGAAGCGGCCTCAATTGGCGTCGAACGGGCGTTTGCTCTCGGGTCAAATGGGAAGTCCCTCGTCGACCTGTTGAGTGCACAGGGAGCGATTGTTTCAGACCTGAACGCGCTTTACCGTCAATGTATAAAAGCAGGCAGGCTTGAGTTGCTGCGAACCCGGCTTCCCTCAGATATTGTCCAGATCAATGCCGCACAGCCGGCCAAAGAACAAATGGTCGCGATTAGGGAAATGAAGCAACGCGTCGCTGAAGGCATTGAGCACTTTCATGATGCATCCTCGAAGCGGGCAATTGCGAAGTTCCTCATCGACGAACTATGTCAGCAGTACGAAAACGCGCAGCCCGATAACCGTCCGCTTGTGCTGGGTCAGCTCGACGAACTGCTCAACTATCAGAACAGACCGGATGTCTTTGCTCAAGCATTGACTACCATGCTGCGAACTGTGCGGGGCGCCGGAGATGGTGCAGCTGTGAACGAGGGCGATGCATGGGCCAGCCGCAAAGCACACACGGAGATTGTCAAGCTCGTGGCGCGTTACACCGATGGGATCGAAAGATCGAAGCTCGGTCAACATGCCATGCCTGTACTCCTCGAACTCATCGCGGTCATCGGCAATATGCACGCCTCCTCCATCGCCGGGAAGGACGCTCTCGCTCCCAGCCAGACACCTCAGTTGCACGCCTACAAGGTGATCAAGCGACGGATGGAGGAGGCAGTAAAGTCCCCCGATGCCGCCTTGAAGATCATTGGTGCCCTGTGGTCTGGCGATACCCTCGACCGCCTCAGCAGCACTTTACGGGCGTTGGAGCCGAAACACTGGAAAAAAATAGCTACGTCCCTCCTTGCGACTGGCGGCTACTATGCCGTAAGCCATGTCGTTGCCGATGCGGCCATGGCAGCCGCTGCGGGAAGCGCAGAAAAAGTTGCGGCCATGAAGGCAGGCGCCGCCAAACTCTCCGAGCTGCATGCCGCAGTCCAAGCGACGCAAGACTATTCCATGGGCACGTCGGCGGAAGTCAAAGCGTTTCTCGCCAAGCTCGATCCTAACAGCGACCTGTTTAAATACATTGATAAAACGCTGAGTGATGGACACTGGTCGAGTGGCGTGGAACAGTTAATCGCTACCTCCGAATATCGGCCGCCCGAGGAGATATATGGAGCTGCACACTCCTCGTCGATGCAACTCCTTGGCGCCCCCAAGCCGACCGCATACATGTCGGATCTGCTCAACAACCTGAAGAACGGAGACCTGAGTGCCCTGAGTGCCGAGAGCAAGGCCAATCTGCTTTCACTGAATGCGAAGCTGCAGGATCTGATCAACGGAAGGGTTGTTGAGAGGGACTTTGCCAAATTTACCGCGGCGGTCGACGCCGTTGCGCGTGCTCCCGGCTCCGACGCGGCTGCTGTGCTTGCGAACAAGAACGCTGTTTTTAGGTACGATGCTGGCCCCGGCAACGTCTCCTTGGAATCCCCCAGCGATCAACTTAAAGCAATCATCGCGGCCGATCGGGACGCCGTCCATACCGTAGTCGATATCGTTAACCACCACGGAACCGACGATCCCGTTGCAATTATCAATCCCGAAGCCATGCAGGCGCGAGTCACCGGTTTGCGGACGGCAGAACTCGCCGGCAAAATAACCGGCCAAACCGCCATGCCGGCGATGGACACCCAATTCGTCCTCAGCAAGGCAGGGTTGAAGGTGCCCGAGGCACTTAAGAAAGGATTCAAAGCGACCCGAGCGGAGTTGAAAACATGGGGCCCAGTGGGCGCCTTGCGCATCACCACGGCATTGTTGACCGCTCTTCGTGACAATCCGCTGTCCAGCATCAGGACAGCCGCAGTGGAGCTGACTGTAGACACCTTGAAGAGTATCCGCACGACGACTCCACCCGACCGGCTGACTGAAACTCTTCCGCTTCTTGCCGAGGCCTGGGGCAATATCCTGTCCCAGCTCGGCGAACGCGGACTGAAGAGAAAACTGCAAGCGCACGTATTCAACGCGGCGTTCAAGGAACTGGATCCGCTCAACTATCCTGAAGCAATCGCGGAGACGGTAAAGCAGGCGCGCCTGGCAGCCGTCACGCGAGCGTCTCCGGAAACCCTGCGCGGCGTACTGAGCGCACTGTACGGCAGTCTTTTCACTTTAGAGAACCGCAAAGCGAAATTCAAGCCGGAACACTCCGCCTCATACGTCTGGCTTGCCCGACACGTGCTGACCTCGCCTGGAACGAGGAACGAGTTCTCCGACGAGGAGCGAGATGCCATCGCAAAAAACCTCGAGCGCATCGGAGGCGTGTCGTTGCGCCGCTTCGTGCCGACGCAGGCAGGCAAGCTCATTCATCTAGAGGCGAAGGAGAAGGCACTGAAGCTACGCAATACGCTCGTTCCGTCTGCCGTGGCGAGTTTCAGGCCATGGAAAGGCTGGAGCGTCCGTCAGGCCAGCGTCGAGAAGCACCGCGCCGAAACGCTGGCGCGACTGGCCGGGAAACGCGACCGGATCGTGGAAGCCGCACGGCCGTTGACTCAGGCCGACGTGCCACAACCGGTGCGTACGGCCGCGGAGCGTCTTCTGAAGAAATGGGATCGCGTCCCTGCGTCGTCTGGCATTGAACTACAACGGTTGGATTCGGCAGCGACGCCTGTCTAATTCCACGGTACCCGAATCGAAGTTCTGCTTCAGCTTGCCGTGCCGGCGCTTTCCGGCACTGACCGCCTCTTCAAAAAAAAAACCGGCCGAGCGGTCACCCGCATCGGCCGGAAAGAACCACGGACAGGGAGGGGTTATCCGAGGTCGAGTGGGACAAAGATTTTGGCGTCGTCGCGCTGTACCAGCAAGGCGACGTGGCCGTTGGCCTTTGCAGCGAGGCTGCGTAGCTGATCGGGGCTGTTGACCGGCACGCCGTTCACCGACAGCACCACGTCGCCGGGCTGAATGCCGGAGCGTGCCGCGGCGCCGGCGACGTCTTCCACCACGACGCCGCCGTTCACGCCGAGCTGGCGCTGTTCCTGTTTCTCGAGCGGCCGCACGGCGAGGCCGAGACGGCCTTGATTGCCGGATGCGTCATCGGATTGTGCGACCTTCTTGTCGTTCATCGTGCCGACCGTCACGTCCAAGGTTTTCGGCTGCCCCTTGCGCAGCACTTCCATCTTCGCCTTGGTACCCGGCGTCATGGCCGCCACTTGCGCGGGCAGGTCGGACGAGCGGTTGATCTCATGGTCGTTGAAGCGCAGGATCACGTCGCCCGGTTCCAGGCCGGCCTGTGCGGCTGGGCTGCCTTTCTCCACCGAGCTCACCAGGGCACCCTGCACTTTCTTCAGGCTGAACGAGTCGGCGAGGCCTTGCGTCATTTCCTGGATGCTCACGCCGAGACGGCCGCGCGTCACCTTGCCATGCTTGACGAGCTGGTCTTCGACGTGGGTAGCGACGTCGATCGGGATCGCGAAGGAGAGGCCCTGGTAGCCGCCGGTCTGGCTGTAGATCTGCGAGTTGATGCCGATGACTTCGCCGCGCAGGTTGAACAACGGGCCGCCGGAGTTGCCGGGGTTGACGGCGACGTCGGTCTGGATGAACGGCACGTAGGTGTCTTCCGGCAGCGAGCGCGACTTGGCGCTGATGATGCCGGCCGTGGCGCTGCTTTCAAAACCGTAGGGCGAGCCGATGGCCAGCACCGGTTCGCCGACCTTGGCGGCGTTCGGATCGCCGATCTTCACCGTCGGCAGGTCCTTGGCGTTGATGCGGATGACGGCGACGTCGGTCTGCTTGTCGGCGCCCAGCACCTTGGCCTTGAACTCGCGGCGGTCGTTGAGCTTCACGGTGACTTCCTGCGCGCCGTCCACCACGTGGGCGTTGGTCAGGATCAGGCCGTCGGGGCTGACGATGAAGCCGGAGCCCTCGCCGCGCATGACGTAGCCGCCGCGCGGTCCGCGCGGGGTGCGGGGGCCGCCGGGACCGAAGCCGAAGAATTGCGAGAACGGGTCGTCGGGGTCGGCTTCCTGCGCAGTGGGCCGCTGCTGTGCTTTGCCCACGACGCTGATGTTGACGACGGCGGGACCGTAATGGTCGACGATGCCGGAGAAATCGGTTGCAGTGGCAGAGCCGGGCACGGACGTCGTCACGGCTTGCGATACATTGGCCGGCACGGCGGCTTGCGCCATGCCGAGGCCGTCCTTGCTGAAATGGGAAACACCGGCGGCACCCACTGCCAGGACGGCGGCGGCGATGATGCTGCGGTCAAACGTCTTGCGGTTCATCGTGTGCTCCTTGGGAATGCGATTCGTCATGGAGCACATCGTAGGGAGGCAGACTTAAAACAGACTTAAAGCTTCCCGGGAAAGATAATTTCCACTTTCAGGCCGGGCGCGGTGTTCGCCAATTTGACTTCGGCGCCGTGGGCATCGGCGATTTCCCGGACGATGGAGAGACCGAGACCGCTGCCCTGCACCGCCGTGCCGGGAACGCGATAGAAGCGGTCGAACACGCGTTCCAGTTCGCCCGCCGGAATGCCCGGGCCGTTGTCGGCAACCTGCACCAGCGCGCCGCCGTTAACGGTCTTCACCGCCACGTCCACCGCGCCGCCTTCCGGCGTATAGCGCATCGCGTTTTCCACGACATTTTCCAGCATGACACGCAAGGCGTCCGGGTCGCCTTCCAGGGTGACCGGGTCGGCACGCGAGACGCCAAGGTCGATGCGCTTGTCGTGCGCCACTGAAGCAAGCGTGCCGGCGACCTGCTGCGCCAGCGCTGCAAGGTCCACGTTCTCGCGCTTCTGCGGCGAGGCGCCCGGCTCCTGGCGGGCCAGCGTCAGCAGCTGCTGCACCATGTGCATGGCACGGTCGAAGCCCTGCTCCAGTTCGGCGAATGCCATCTTGCGTTCCTCTTCGCTGCCGGCGCGCTTGGCGAGCTGAATCTGCAGCTTGAGCGCGGTCAGCGGCGTGCGCAGCTCATGCGCGGCATCGGCGATGAAGGCGCGCTGCGCGCCGAGTGCGTGGCCGAGGCGCTTGAGCAGCTTGTTGAGTGCATGCGTGAGCGGCGTGATCTCTTCCGGCAGGTCGGCATCGGAAATCGGCGCCAGCGCGGCTGCATCGCGGGCCTCGACCTCGCGCGCGACCCGCCGCACCGGCGACAAGCCCTGCGT
>SPQI01000380.1 GCA_004570315.1 Oxalobacteraceae bacterium OM1
CTCCTCGCTGTTCGCCGCCACCGACGCCGCCCAGATTCCCGACAACATCGCGACGCAGATGGTCGACATGTTCTCCACGAACATCGACTTCGCCTCCGACCTGCGCCGCGGCGACCGTTTCAACGTCGTCTACGAGACCTTCTGGCAGAACGGCGAATATGTCCGCGCTGGCCGCGTGCTCGCCGGCGAGTTCGTCAATGGCGGCAGCCGCTACCAGGCGGTGTGGTTCGAGGCGCCCGGCAACGGCCAGGGCGGCTACTACACCTTCGACGGCAAGTCGCTCAAGAAAGCCTTTCTGCGTTCGCCGATCGAATTTACCCGGATCTCCTCCGGTTTTTCGATGCGTGTGCACCCGATTTCCGGGCACTGGAAACAGCACCAGGGTGTGGACTTCGCCGCCGGCACCGGCACGCCGATCCGCGCGTCGGCCGACGGCCTGGTCGACTTCGTGGGCGGACAGAACGGTTACGGCAATGTCGTCTTCATCAAGCATTCGAACGGCATTTCGACGGTCTACGCCCACATGAGCCGCTTCGCGCATGGCCTGCGCAAGGGCATGAAGATCAACCAGGGCGAGGTCATCGGCTATGTCGGCTCGACTGGCTGGGCGACCGGACCGCACTTGCACTACGAATTCCGCGTCAACAACGAGCCGCGCGACCCGATGAGCATCAAGATGCCGAACGTGCAAGCACTCGCCGGCGCCGACCTGCAGCGCTTCCGCGCCGTGGCCGGCGAGATGAGTCATCGCTTCGCCCTGCTCAATCCTGCGGACGCCGGCGTCAAGCTCGCGTCGAAGTAAACAGCCGTAGCGGCAGCCGTTGCCGCAACACCGCAGCCGTTCGAGGGCCTGTAGAATCGGGCGATCACCTTGAACGGCTTTTTTCATGTCCGCTTCGTCCGCTTCCCGACACACCTGCATCGGACTCATGTCCGGCACCAGCCTCGACGGCGTCGACGGCGTGCTCGCCGACTTCTCCGGCGACGGCAGCACGATCCACACGCATGCCACCTGCTACGTGCCGTTTCCAGCCGAGTTGCGCGCCGACCTGCTGGCACTGCAGGCACCGGGCGAGAATGAAATTCACCGCGAGGCGCTGGCGGCGAATGCGCTGGCTGAACATTACGCGATCTGCGTGCGCGAGCTGCTCGACGATGCCGGCATGACACCCCGCGACGTGCGCGCGGCCGGCGTGCACGGCCAGACGATCCGGCATCGCCCGGAACTGGGCTACACGCGCCAGACGAACAACCCCGCCCTGCTTGCCGAACTGACCGGCATCGACGTCATCGCCGATCTGCGCAGCCGCGACATCGCCGCCGGGGGCCAGGGCGCGCCGCTGGTGCCCGCCTTCCACCAGGCGGTGTTCGGTTCAATGGAGGAAACGCGCGTCGTCGCCAATATCGGCGGCATCGGCAACATCAGCGTACTGGACGGCGGCCGGGTGACCGGCTTCGATACCGGTCCCGGCAATGTCCTGATGGACTTGTGGATCGCCCGCCAGCGCGGCGCCGCCTACGATGCCGATGGCGCATGGGCCGCGACCGGCAGCATCGCGCCGAACCTGCTGCAGGCGCTGCTGGATGAACCTTACCTGCGTTTGCCGCCGCCGAAGAGTACCGGGCGCGATCTCTTCCACACCGAATGGCTGGACCACAAACTGGCGGGCTTCGCTGACGTAGCTGCCCAAGATGTGCAGGCATCGCTCGCCGCTTTCACGGCGGCGACGATCGCAGACGCTGTCGCCGCCCATGCGCCCCGCGCCCGAGCCCTGTTCGTCTGCGGCGGCGGCGCCTACAACGCGACGCTGATGCGCATGCTGCAGGACGCCTTGTCCGCAGGCCACGTCGCCGCTTCGGTGCAGTCGACCGATGCACTCGGCATCGCGCCCAACCACGTCGAAGCGCTGGCCTTCGCCTGGCTGGCCCATCGCCACCTCGCGCGCCTGGCCGGCAACCTGCCGGCCGTCACTGGCGCTGCCGGCGAACGCATCCTGGGAGCGCTCTACCCGGCGTAAGCGGCGGCATACAGACGAAGCAAGGGACAAAAAAAGGACGAAAAAAAAGCGCGGTTGCCCGCGCTTTTTTTCTTGCCTGCTGATTGCTTGGCTTACATCGAGAACGACGAGCCGCAGCCGCAGGTGGTGGTCGCGTTCGGATTCTTGATCACGAACTGCGCACCTTCGAGGTCGTCCTTGTAGTCGATTTCGGCGCCGACCAGGTACTGGTAGCTCATGGAATCGATCAGCAGCTGGACGCCGTTCTTCACCATGGTGGTGTCGTCTTCGTTGGCGATTTCATCGAAGGTGAAACCGTACTGGAAACCGGAGCAGCCGCCGCCCTGAACGAAGACGCGGAGTTTCAGGTCGGGATTGCCTTCTTCCTCGATCAGCTGCGCAACCTTGGCGGCGGCAGCGTCGGTGAAGAGGATCGGTGCGGGCATTTCGGTGACGGCATTCATTCGGGGCTCCTGCTCGGAAAACATGCATCCATTATATACGTTCAGGGAATCTCACGTATTTGACAGCGCCAGCTTCAATACCGGTTCCCCGACCTGATCGTGCGTCAGCTTGCCGGAGACCAATGCACCACCGTGCATCTCCAGGGCTTTGTAATACACATCACCTGTTATGCGGGCTTTCGGCTGCAATTCAAGGAATTCGCTGGAGTGCACCGGGCCGACGACTTCGCCATTCACCACTAGGTGCGCCACCCGCACCTCCCCTTCGACACGTGCGAATTCCGAAATGACGAGCATGCTCGGTTCTTCGCCATCGGCAATCACGTTGCCTTTGACGTGCCCATCGATGCGCAACCCGCCCTTGAAATGCACGTCGCCCTGGATGCTGGTCGAGACGCCGATCAGGCTGTCGATGGTGCTTTTGGTCTTGCGGCCTAACATGATGGCTCCTTTTACAGATTCGCGGATTGCTGCGCGCGTACGATGCCGCGGTCTAGCACGCGGGCCTGGACGGACTTCGCCGTGACGCCTTCGGGCAGGGTCAGCACGCCTTCCACGCGTTGGTAGTACTTGAAGCTGAGCCGGAACTTGTCCTGCTCGCCTGGAGTGGTATCGGGGAAATTGATCATAGCATTCCTCCCATTCTGCAGACCTGACACCGCGAGCTGCAGGTTGCCGACAAAAGTCTGCGCGCCATTCCCGCCTTGCATGATAAGCAAGCGGTAGCGCAATTGATTGGGGGAAATCAAATCCAGCTTCATCCGCCGGAGGTTGATGCCTTGCGGCCCGGTGGCGGTGGGCAACAGGCTTTCAAAAAACGCAAGATCTTCCTTGAGCGCCATGTTTTCCTGCTCTAGGGTCTTGACCTGGGCGGCCAACTGTTTCTGTGCGGAACGCTCAATGTTCAGCTGGCTTTCGGCGGCATTCACCGTGGTGGAGAACTGGTCGCGTTCGCTCTTGTACTTGTCGGCCAGCTCGCGCGCATCCGACAGCTGCTCGCGCAGGTTGTCCGAGTGCCCCACCGGCAGCACGCGACCGCTGTCCCAGCTCCACATCGCCATGGCGCTCGCCACGCCGACCAAGGCGACGACGCCGAAGCGCATCGGCCACGGCAGCTGCGTCCTGATCGTCATGCGCGGCGACGACACCGACATGCGTCGGCGCCATAGCCGGAATTTCATCGAGTTGAATAGCGATGTGGTATTCGACATGCTTCGCAAAGTTGGCTTACGGTAACACCGGAATTTGCATCAATCCCGCGCTTTCATCAAGGCCGAACATGATGTTCATGCATTGCACACCCTGACCTGCCGCGCCCTTCACCAGGTTGTCCTCGACCACCAGAATGACCAGCAGGTCGCCGCCGCCCGGCCGGTGGACCGCGATTCGCAGCTGATTCGACGCCCGCACGGAGCGGGTTTCCGGGTGGCTGCCCGGAGGCATGACATCGACGAAGCGCTCGCCTTCATAGTGGCGCTCGTACAACGCCTGGAAGTCCGTCTCGCGCGCCTCAGGGAGGATCTGCGCATACAGCGTGGAGTGAATACCGCGAATCATCGGCACCAGATGCGGCACGAAGGTCAGGCCGATCTTGCGGCCGGCAATCGCCTCGAGCCCCTGGGTGGTTTCCGGCAGATGGCGATGGCCCTTCACGCCGTACGCCTTGAAGTTGTCCGACGCCTCCGCCAGCAGCGTGTGCACTTCTGCCTTCCGACCCGCGCCCGATACGCCCGACTTGCAGTCGGCGATCAGGTTGGCCTCATTGACCAGCGGACGGCCCTGCGCCAGCAGTGGCGCGAAGCCGAGCTGCATCGAAGTCGGGTAGCAACCCGGCAGACCGATCAGGCGCGCCTTGCGGATCGCCTCGCGATTGACCTCGGGCAGGCCGTACACCGCTTCCTCGAGCAGATCCAGGCAGGAATGCGGCATGCCGTACCACTTCTCGAACGTGCCGGCGTCCTTGATGCGGAAGTCGGCAGCGAGGTCAATGACCTTCACGCCCTTGGCGAGCAGTTCGCGCGCCTGCGACATCGCCACGCCGTGCGGCGTCGCGAAAAACACGACGTCGCACTCGTCGAGCTTCGCCTTGTCCGGCGCCGAGAAAGCGAGCGAAACGCGTCCGCGCAACGATGGGAACATGTCGGCGACGGGCATGCCGTCTTCCTTGCGCGACGTGATGGCAGTGAGCTCGACTTCGGGGTGCGCAGCGAGCAGGCGCAAGAGTTCGACGCCGGTGTAACCCGTGCCGCCGACGATACCGACTTTAATCATGGCGATTCCTTGCTGAAGAATGGATGGCGTGGATGCGGATGCAAGCGATTTTAACAGCGCACCGTTTCTCGCTCAGGCGCGTGGGCAGTCGCTCCCGGACGCCCCGCATGCGTTTTCCGCCGTTGAAAACAAAAAAGCCGCCAGGCGCGAACCTGGCGGCTTTCGATGTTCTGAAAACGCAGATTAGCGCTTGGAGAACTGTTTGGCGCGGCGTGCTTTGCGCAGACCGACTTTCTTACGTTCGACTTCACGTGCATCGCGCGTGACGAAGCCGGCTTTCGCCAGTTCCGGCTTCAGGCCTGCATCGTAGTCGATCAGTGCACGGGTGATGCCGTGACGCACGGCACCTGCCTGGCCGGACTCGCCGCCGCCATGCACGTTGACCATGATGTCGAAACGCTCGACGTTGCCGGTCAGTTCGAGCGGCTGACGAATCACCATCAAGCCGGTCTCGCGCGAGAAGTACTCGGCGGCGGGCTTGCCGTTGACAACGATGTTGCCGCTGCCGGCCTTGATGAACACACGAGCCACTGCACTCTTGCGGCGGCCGGTTCCGTAGTTGTAGTTACCGATCATGTCCGCTCCTTAGATCTCAAGTGCTTTGGGTTGCTGAGCGGAGTGCGGATGCGTGCCATCGGCGTACACCTTCAGCTTCTTGATCATCGCGTAGCCGAGCGGGCCCTTGGGCAGCATGCCCTTGACGGCCTTCTCGAGCGCGCGGCCCGGAAAACGCTGCTGCATTTTCTGGAAATTCGTTTCGTAGATACCGCCCGGATAGGTCGAGTGACGGTAGTACTTCTTGTCCAGTTCCTTGTTGCCGGTCACGCGCAGCTTGCCTGCGTTGATGACGACGATGAAGTCGCCCGTGTCGACGTGGGGAGTAAATTCAGGCTTGTGCTTGCCGCGCAGACGGCGTGCCACTTCGCTGGCGACACGACCGAGGACTTTGTCCGTGGCGTCAATCACGAACCACTCGCGCTTCACCTCATGGGCTTTGGCGGAAAAGGTTTTCATGATGTTGATCCTAGAGAGTTGAGCGCTCAATTGCTGGCGGTTCGACCGCATGATTGCCGGCCGACGCGACCTTGTTATCTTTTCCTGAGCGGAAGGAAAGCCTGAAAGTATAGCGTTTTCAAGGACTTGGCGTCAAACCCTATTTTCGGCACTCAGCGCCGCACAGGCGAAAAAAAGCCCGGCCTGAGTCGGGCCGGGCTCGGAATCCACGCCACGTTGCGGGTGGAGGAGACAAACGCGTCGAAAAGTTTATCGACGGCAACTCAGTTTAGAAAAATCACTTGTGCACCGCAAGAAATTCCAGCAATGCGTGGCGCGTTTGCGACAGATACGCAAGCGTTTATGCCGCAATCACACCCATCGAATTAGATTTGCAATGCAGCATATTCACCAACTAGGCGCTGCCATGCGTCGAAACGAACATGCCGTCTTGGTTAAAATACAGCCTTGACCAAGGAGATCAGCATGGAATGCACAGTGCGCTGGACCGGACCGTCCGGAATGACGTTTTTGGCCGAAACCGGCTCTGGCCATGTCGTGGCAATGGATGGCGCTCCGGACGGCGGCGGACGCGACTTGGCGCCGCGCCCCATGGAAATGGTCCTTGCCGGCACCGGTGGCTGCACCGCCTACGACGTCGTCCTGATCCTCAAGCGGGGACGGCAGGACGTGCGCGGCTGCGACGTGACGCTGAAGGCCGAGCGGGCCGAGACCGACCCGAAGGTATTCACCAAGGTCAATTTTCACTTTACGGTCCGCGGCCGCAACCTGAAACCCGCCCAGGTCGAGCGCGCCGTGCAGCTGTCGCATGAAAAGTATTGCTCCGCCTCGGTGATGCTGGAAAAAACAGCGGAACTGACCTACTCCTTCGAGGTGATCGACGATTTCACCGACGCGGCGCCTCAAACATAATAGGCAGTCGTCGTCATGACCTTGGCGGCCGCACGCATCAGCACGCGGACCGACCCTGGCAACTCCGCCGCGCCCAGCGCATGGGCCGCGGCACCGTGCTCGATCTCGTCAACCCGCATCTGATCCACGATGGCGCGCGATTTCGCGTCGCCAGCGGGCAGCCGGTCGAGATGGCTCGCCAGATGCGCCTCGACCTGGCGCTCGGTTTCCACGACAAATCCAAGGCTGTAGGCATCGCCAGCCCGCGCGGCCAGCGTGCCGATCACATACGCGCCGGCATACCAGATCGGATTCAAGAGACTGATGTGCGAATTCAATTCCCGCAGCCGCTCCGCCGTCCACGCCAGGTGATCCTGCTCCTCGATCGCGGACTTCGCGAACTGCCGCTTCATCGACTCCCCGTGCGCAAAACGCCCTTGTGAATCGTACAAGGCCTGAGCACACACCTCTCCCACATGATTGACCCGCATCAGGCCGGCACTATGTCGGCGCGCCGAATCGTCAAGGGGGGCGTCGGCCATGCCGTGAGCGGGACTGCGACGGGAGGACGTGGGGACACCTGCAACGGTGCGCAGGGCCTGATCGAATGTACGGATGACAGCGTCGAGGAAAGGCATTGAAAAGGCGTGGTGTTTGTAAATGCTTACTGCGCCGGAAAAGACGATCAGTGTATTGGGGACGTGTTCTTGCCGTAGTTCCACGGCAGTGATGCCAGTCATCTTCTAGCGCACCAATGTTGTTCTAGCGCCACATAATCGCTTGCCCAAAGCGCCAAAAACCAAATTCTCTTTGCCCTGAAGCCTCACTTTTGATGAAATCACAAATAGCTTCTTGACCAGCGTTTAGAAGTGTCGGCAGGGGCGTAACCACTAGTGACCTTGCTGAAGGCAATTAGAAGAAAATTTTAGCACGCCAACCCTTGGAGATTTATTAATGAAAAAATCGCTTCTCGCACTCGCGGTTCTCGGTGCATTCGCAGGTGCTGCCCAGGCCCAGTCCGCAGTGACCATCTACGGTTCGTTCGACGGCGGCCTCCGCTATCGCACGAACGTCAACGCTGCAGGCGACAGCGTTTGGACGATGGGTTCGACCGGTACGTACAACTCCAACCGTCTCGGCTTCAAAGGCGTTGAAGACCTCGGCGGCGGCATGAATGCCCACTTCACGCTGGAATCCGGCTTCAACACCGGCACCGGCGCACTGAACAACGCGAACAACCAGCTGTTCGAGCGTACCGCATCCGTCGGTCTCGGCGGCAAAGCCGGCAACAGCACCTGGGCCCTGGACCTCGGCCGTCAGTACACCAACGCGTTCTTGACTGTGATCACCTACGATCCGTTCACGTTCCGCTATCCCGGCATCGCCCTGGGCGTTCCGGCCACCGCTGGCACCCGTTACAACAACGACGTCAAGTACACGGGCAACTTCGGTCCGATCACCGCACGCGTTGAATGGGCGCTGGGCGAAGTCCCGGGCAACAACAATGCTGGTTCCGCCAAGTCCGTCAGCCTCGGCTACAAGGATGGCCCGGTCGCTGCTGGCGCTGCTTACACCGTGCTGCGTAGCGCAACCGACCTCCAGACCAAACACTGGACCCTCGGCGGCGCTTACAGCCTCGGCTTTGGCCGCCTGACCGCTGGTTACGCAGACCAGAAGGCCGAGCAGACCACCGGCATCGACACCCGCAACAAGTGGATGTGGGTTGGCTTCAACTACAACGCGACCCCGGCTCTGGAAATCACCCCGGCCTGGTACCGTGCGAAGCAGGACGGCGGCGTTGCCGGCGCCCTGGAAGGCAAGAAGGACCTCTTCATGATCTCCGCTGCCTACGCACTGTCCAAGCGCACCAACTTCTACGGCCTGATCGACCACGCTCGCCTGGACAACGCGCTGCGCGTCGGTACGCAAGACCGTCAGAACGAAGTGGCAGTCGGTATCAACCACCTGTTCTAATCCGACACGATCCACGAGGATCGCAGAAGATGCACAAAGGCCCGCGCAAGCGGGCCTTTGTTTTTGCGCTTCACGCTTGGTGACCGGTGAGTCATCAGCGGAGAAATTCTGACGCGGAGCACGCACCATTTCGGTGCTTTGCGTTGTTTTTTTAACACGGTTTTATCACTCCTTCGTTGTACTAGCACCACAAAACGCCGGTAAACCGCGCCAAAACCCAAATTCCCTTTGTCCGTCGCCGCGATATTTGATGAAATATCCATGGCTTCTTAATCATTTGATTAGGGGGTGGCAGGGACGCCATCACTAGTGGCCTTGCCAAGCAATACAACAAATTTAGCTCGATAACCTTTGGGGATTAATTCAATGAAAAAATCGCTTCTCGCGCTCGCAGTCTTCGGCGCATTCGCAGGCGCTGCTTCTGCACAGACCAACGTCACGATCTATGGCGTGATCGATGCTGGCATCACCCGCGAAACCGGCGCTCCGGCTGGCGACGTCTGGAAACTGGCGACTGGCGTGCAGTCCGGCAACCGTATCGGTTTCAAAGGTTCGGAAGACCTCGGCGCTGGCCTGAAGGCGAACTTCACGCTGGAAAACGGCTTCGACGCTGACACCGGCGCCCTGCGCCAAGGTGGCCGTCTGTTCGGCCGTCAGGCATGGGTCGGTCTGAGCGGCAACTTCGGTGCCGTCAACTTCGGCCGTCAGTACAATCCGCTGTTCGTGGCGCTGGACTCCATCGACCCGTTCGGCACCGGTCTGGCTGGTCACATCGACACGATCTTCAATCCGTCGAACGTCCGTACCGACAACGCCATCACCTACAGCGCACCGGGTAACCTGGGCGGCTTCACCTTCAGCGGCATGTACGCTCTGGGCGAGCAGCCGGGCGACAACAAGCGCGGCCGCACCTACGGTCTGTCGGTTGGCTACGCAAACGGCCCGATCAACGTTGTTCTGGCTTACGACAACAACAACGCCATCGCCACCCCGACCACGACCAACGCTATCAAGCTGACGATGCTGGGCGGTACGTACGACTTCGGCGTCGCCAAGCTGCACGCTGCTTACGAGACCGAGAAGTCCGACGCAGGCGCGGATTTCCGTGACTGGATGATCGGTGCTTCCGCTCCCCTGGGCGCAGGCAACGTGATTGCAACGTACGCTCGCAAGAACGACCGCGCTGCTGCTGGCAATGCAGGCTCGAAGCTGTACGCTCTGGGTTACACGTATAACCTGTCCAAGCGTACGAACTTCTACACCGCCTACGGCCACGTGAACAACGACGCTGCTGGCACCGCCTTCGTCGGCGACGCCTCCAGCGGCGGCATCCCGGCAACCGCAGGTGGCCCGAACACCAGCGGCTTCAACATCGGTATCCGCCACAAGTTCTAATTCAATGCGGGCGCAAGCCCGTTTTGCAAGAACGACGACAAAAGGCGCCTTCGGGCGCCTTTTGTTTTTTGATGTCCGCAAAAACGGAAAGTGACGAACGTTTTCGGTACGGCTAAGCCGGGCGACGGCGCGGAGGTCGGAATACCGCAGTGTCGGTATAGAACGCGGCATCCTGCGTGTCGCACCAAAGCGGGATTCCGAGTACCGGCAAGGGGGAAAAGGTCGACTTTTGCAGAGCATTCTCCGCGAGGTCGGCCGAAATACGTCGATCCACCCAAGACAATAGAGAATCGGCCGTCGTGTTCGCAAAGGCTTCGGGCGCCACGATTATCCATGTGTGGGCCGTGATGGCCTTGTATGGCGCTACGAGCTTTTCCATCAGCGCGTGGCCGAACAAGAGCGGATGGCACTCCTCCCAGAACGCATCGCGCGACTCCCAAAGCGCCTCGCGCCAGCGATGCGCTCTCAGCAGCTCGCGCCATTTTGCCTTCCGTACGACGAGGATCGCAGCGTTTTCGTCAAAAATCGTTGCAGCGTCGCGCAACGGGCTGCGTGCAGCCCCGATGCCACAGGTTTCGATGTCACGCGATTGCAGCGCGTTGAGCTGAACCTTCGTACGCGGGAAAGTCAGCCAGATCAACGCATTGAAAAAATCGTGGAGGTTCTCGCGGGTCGGCACGCACCCTGTGCTGCCAATGAAGGCTTCATAGGCAACGCCGTGCGGAAGGTCTTCCTGCAGCACGAAGCTGATCGGCTGGCCGCGATAGTTGCGCAGTCCCGCGTCACACGCCAACGCGTTGAGCGCGCCGCGCCAATCCTGCGCATCCATCACCGCGCGCGCTGCCGGCAATACATGTGCAAGCCATGGGCGTTCCCAATCGACGACGTCGAAGAAACGACTCACGACATCACCATGCCTAATCAGGTCGGGATCAGACCAACTTCCAGTGGATGGCTTCGCCGCCGTTCAACGGCACCACCGTCGCCTCGCCCATCGGCAACTCGGCCGGCACGGTCCAGGTTTCCCGCTGCAGTGTGATTGAACCGGCATTGCGCGGCAGGCTGTAGAACGCCGGGCCGTTCAGGCTGGCGAAGTCTTCCAGCTTGTCGAGGGCACCGGCACGGTCGAAGGCCTCCGCGTACAGCTCCATCGCGTGCAGGGCGGTATAGCAACCGGCGCAGCCGCAGGCGTGCTCCTTCAGGCCCTTGGGATGCGGGGCCGAATCGGTACCGAGGAAGAACTTGGGATTGCCCGATGTGGCAGCGGCGACCAGCGCCTGACGATGTTCCTCGCGCTTTAACACCGGCAGACAGTAGTAATGCGGCCGGATGCCGCCCTTGAAGATTTCGTTGCGGTTGTACAGCAGATGGTGGGCGGTGATAGTCGCGCCGATGCGAGCGTCCGCCGATGCGACGTACTGAGCCGCATCTTTCGTCGTGATGTGCTCGAACACCACCTTCAGGTCCGGCATGTCGCGGCGCAGAGGTTGCATGACGCGGTCGATGAACACGGCTTCCCGATCGAAGATGTCGACGGCTGGATCAGTCACTTCGCCGTGCACCAGGAAGGGTATGCCGAGTTCCTGCATGACTTCGAGCGCCGCATAGCACTTTGCCAGCGATGTCACGCCGGCATCCGAATTGGTCGTTGCGCCGGCTGGATATAGTTTTACAGCATGAACGAAGCCGCTGTCCCGCGCACGGCGAATTTCATCCGGCGGCGTGTTATCGGTCAGGTACAGCGTCATCAGCGGTTCGAAATCCGCGTCGGCAGGCAAGGCGGTCAGGATTCGCTCGCGATACGCGGCGGCCTGGGCGACGGTGGTGACCGGCGGTTTCAAGTTGGGCATGACGATCGCGCGGCCGAACTGGCGGGCGCTGTGCGGCAGGACGCTTGCCATGGCGGCGCCGTCGCGCAGGTGCAGGTGCCAGTCGTCGGGGCGGGTGATGGTGAGGGTGTGCGGGGTGTCGATGGTGGTGGACATGGCAATTTATCGAAGAGCGGACTGCCCCTATTTTACCCGCAGCCATAAAAGCGGCGCGCCCCGGCCGTTTCAAGCGGGCATGGATGACTCCCTAAATTCATCTATATGATTCAGTTGACATGAATGATTTAGGGGAGTAGCATGATTTCACGGTCCCAAACCAACTGACCGAAACATCAAGGAGGCAGAGATGATTCATTTTGTGGTGCACGAAGAGGGCGACTCGGTAGGAACGGTCGTGGTCGAAGGCGTCAAGTCCGGCGCCGCGCTGAACGGCTGGGTCATGGAACAGGATCAGATGGTGGAGATGCGCACCGCCAGCGACATCCCGATCGGTCACAAGATCGCCCTGAAAAACCTCGCGCCAGGCGACACCGTCATCAAGTACGGCGTCGACATTGGGAAGGTGGTGGCCCCGATCGCGGCCGGCGAACACCTGCATGTACACAACGTTAAAACCAAGCGCTGGTAAGTCACCAGTCCAGCTAACGAATCAAGGGAGACAGACATGATCAACCAGGACACCACCTTCCTCGGCTACCGCCGTGAAAACGGCCGCGTCGGCGTGCGCAACCACGTCATCGTGCTGCCGGTGGATGACATCTCGAACGCCGCCGCCGAGGCGGTGGCCAACAATATCAAGGGCAC
>SPQI01000248.1 GCA_004570315.1 Oxalobacteraceae bacterium OM1
GGCCATCGGCGGCCTGATGAACGGTCATGCGGCTCCCGAACCGGATCCTATCCAGCGCGCCGAGATCGTCCAGGAAAACACGGCCAAGCGCGACCAGAGCAAAATCAACGTCGCCCTGACTTTCGATAGCTTCGTCACCGGCAAGGCTAACCAGCTGGCCCGCGCGGCGGCCATCCAGGTCGCTAACAATCCGGGCGTGTCGTATAACCCGCTGTTCCTGTACGGCGGCGTCGGCCTCGGCAAAACCCACCTGATCCATGCCATCGGCAACCAGGTGCTGGCCGACAATCCGAATACAAAGATTCGTTATATCCATGCTGAGCAGTATGTCCGAGACGTAGTGACCGCTTACCAACGAAAAGGTTTCGATGATTTCAAGCGGTACTACCATTCGCTCGATCTGTTGCTGATCGACGATATTCAGTTCTTCGCCGGCAAGAGCCGCACGCAGGAAGAATTCTTCTATGCGTTCGAAGCGCTGATTGCCGCCAAGAAACAAATCATCATCACCAGCGACACCTATCCGAAGGAAATCACGGGCATGGACGACCGCCTGATTTCCCGTTTCGACTCCGGCCTGACGGTCGCGGTCGAGCCGCCGGAGTTGGAGATGCGGGTGGCAATTCTGCTGAAGAAGGCCGCCTCGGAAGGCGTGGTGCTGAGCGACGACGTGGCGTTTTTCGTTGCCAAACATTTACGCTCTAACGTCCGTGAGCTCGAAGGCGCGCTGCGCAAGATCCTCGCGTACTCGCGTTTCCACGGCAAAGACATCACGATCGATGTTGTCAAGGAAGCACTGAAAGACCTGCTGTCGGTACAGAACCGCCAGATCTCGGTCGAGAACATTCAGAAGACCGTCGCCGACTTCTTCAACATCAAGGTCGCCGACATGTATTCCAAGAAGCGCCCGGCCAACATCGCCCGGCCGCGCCAGATTGCGATGTACCTGGCCAAGGAACTGACCCAGAAGAGCCTGCCGGAAATCGGCGAACTGTTCGGCGGCCGCGACCACACCACCGTGCTCCACGCGGTCCGCAAGATCGCCGCCGACCGCAGCAAGAACCCGGAAGTGAATCACGAGCTGCACGTCCTGGAGCAGACGCTGAAGGGGTAATCCACAGCTGCCTAGCAGGGTGTGGACAAGTCGGCATATCTGGTGCCCGAAACCTGTGTCAAAGCTTGCAAAGTCCTAAGACATCCCCTCCCCTTCAAGGGGAGGGTTAGGGTGGGGATGGGGTTGTTGCTCTACCATCGAAAAACCCCATCCCCATCCCCACCTTCTCCTTGAAGGGGAAGGAGTCAAAAGCCGGTCGTGCCGGCGCCACTTCCTTGTCTCCCAAGCAACGCCTTCTCTCTTTCAAATCGTAAAAAGACCCCTGTTTTCTGTCAAAATAGAGGCTTGTTTTTCCTGAGTTTTTCCCGGCCCGCGTCCCCCTGTCCCGGACCCGTCCGACCGTAGCGCCGCACTGTCTCCAACACACATTAACAAGGACAATCGCATGCAATTGGTGAAAACCCAACGTGACACGCTACTGCGCCCCCTGCAGATCGTGAGCGGTATTGTCGAGCGTCGGCACACGCTGCCGATTCTGGCCAATATCCTCATTCGCAAGGATGGCGAGAAGGTGTCCTTCCTGTCGACCGACATCGAAGTGCAGATCACCACGCACGCCGAGGTCGGCAGTGGCGGTGAAGTCGCCGCCACCACGGTTGCTGCGCGCAAACTGCTCGACATCCTGCGCGCGCTGCCCGACGGCGACGTCTCGCTCTCGCTGGCGAACAAGCGCATGACGGTCCAGTCCGGCAAGTCGCGCTTCGGTCTGCAGACGCTGGCCGCGGAAGAATTCCCGACGGTCGCGCAAGCCGAGCACTACAACGCGCGCGTCACGCTGCCGCAGAAGACGTTGAAGCACCTGTTCAACATGGTGCACTTCGCGATGGCCCAACAGGACATCCGCTACTACCTGAACGGCCTGCTCCTTGTCGTCGACGGCAAGAACGTGATCGCGGTCGCCACCGACGGCCACCGCCTCGCCTTCTGCCAGGTCGAGACCGACCAGAATTTCCAGCGCCAGGAAGTCATCATTCCGCGCAAGACGATTCTCGAACTGCAGCGCCTGCTCGAAGACAGCGAGCAGCCGGTCGAACTGGAAATCGCCAACAACCAGGTGAAGCTGACCTTCGCCGACATCGAGCTGATTTCCAAGCTCGTCGAAGGCAAGTTCCCGGACTACACCCGCGTGGTGCCGAAGGGCTACAAGAACAACTTCACCATCGACCGCCAGACGCTGCTGCACGCACTGCAGCGCGCCGCGATCATGACGAGCGACAAGTTCAAGGGCGTGCGCTGGATCCTGAGCCCGGGCAGCCTGAAGATCAGCTCCACCAACGCCGACCAGGAAGACGCCGTCGAGGAACTCGAGCTCGACTACGGCGGTGACAGCATCGACATCGGTTTCAACGTCACCTACCTGCTCGACGTGCTCAACAACCTGAAGGGCGACAACATCAACATCGCGCTCGGCGACGCCAACTCGTCGGCGCTGATCACCGTGCCGGACAACGCCGACTTCAAGTACGTCGTCATGCCGATGCGAATCTGATCGAAGAGAAAACACAGACCGACAAGGGGGCCGCCAATCACATGCGCGCCCCTTTGGCACTTTTAAGGAAGTTGCACATCGCTCAGTCGCTCGCGCCAACCGCGTGAGTTCACGCGGCGAAGCGGATGCAAAAACACAGAGAAGCACGTTTCAATTCGCTTTGCCGACCTTCGCGCTTGCCGCGAAGATGACCGAGACCCGAACACAGAAGTTACGCACCAACGAAAGCAGCCATGTCCGCCATCCCTCAAGCTACCACTCCTGAACCGCAACAGCCCCAGCAGAGCTACAGCGCCTCCTCCATCCAGATCCTCGAAGGCCTGGAAGCGGTGCGCAAGCGCCCGGGCATGTACATCGGCGATACCTCGGACGGCACCGGCCTGCACCACCTGGTGTTCGAGGTGCTCGACAACTCCATCGACGAAGCGCTCGCCGGTTACTGCTCGGAGATCCACGTCACCATCCACTCCGACAACTCGATTTCCATCACCGACAACGGCCGCGGCATCCCCACCGGCATCAAGTGGGACGACAAGCACGATCCCAAGCGCAGCGCCGCCGAAATCGTGATGACCGAGCTGCACGCCGGCGGCAAGTTCGACCAGAACTCCTACAAGGTCTCTGGCGGCCTGCACGGCGTGGGCGTGTCCTGCGTGAACGCGCTCTCCAAGCTGCTGCGTCTGACCATCCGCCGCGACGGCAAAGTGCACTCCATGGAATTTGCCAAGGGTGCAGTGCAGAACCGCGAGCTCGAGACGCAGGATGGCGTGCAGATCTCGCCGATCAAGGTCGTCGGCGAAACCGACAAGCGCGGCACCGAAGTGCACTTCTGGGCCGATGAAGAAATCTTCACGCACGTCGAATTCCACTACGACATCCTCGCCAAGCGCATCCGCGAGCTCTCTTTCCTGAACAACGGCGTGCACATCAAGCTCACCGACCAGCGCACCGGCAAGGAAGAAGACTTCGCCTTCGAAGGCGGCACGCGCGGCTTCGTCGAATACATCAACAAAAACAAGAGCGTGCTGCACCCGACCATCTTCCAGGCCACCGGCGAAAAGGTTTCGGACCAGGGCACCACCATCGGCGTGGACGTCTCCATGCAATGGAACGACGCCTTCAACGAGCAGGTGCTCTGCTTTACCAACAACATTCCCCAGCGCGACGGCGGCACTCATCTTACTGGCCTGCGCGCCGCGATGACGCGCGTCATCAACAAGTACATCGAAGAGAACGAGTTCGCCAAGAAAGCGAAGGTCGAAATCAGCGGCGACGACATGCGCGAAGGCCTCACCTGCGTGCTCTCTGTGAAAGTGCCGGAGCCGAAGTTCAGCTCGCAGACCAAGGACAAGCTCGTGTCGTCGGAAGTGCGCGGCCCGGTGGAAGAGATCGTGGCCAAGACGCTCACCGACTTCCTCATGGAAAAGCCCAACGACGCCAAGATCATCTGCGGCAAAATCGTCGAAGCTGCGCGTGCCCGCGAAGCCGCGCGCAAGGCCCGCGAACTCACGCGCCGCAAGGGCATCATGGACGGCCTCGGCCTCTCCGCCAAGCTGGCCGACTGCCAGGAAAAAGATCCGGCGCTGTGCGAGCTCTACATCGTCGAGGGTGACTCCGCAGGCGGCTCCGCCAAGCAGGGCCGCGACCGCAAGTTCCAGGCGATCCTGCCGCTGCGCGGCAAGGTGCTCAACGTCGAGAAAGCGCGCTTCGAAAAGATGCTGTCGTCCGAGCAGATCACCACGCTGATCGCCACGCTCGGCACCAGCATCGGTCCGGACGAATTCAACGTCGAGAAGCTGCGCTACCACCGCATCATCATCATGACCGACGCGGACGTCGATGGCGCCCACATCCGCACGCTGCTGCTCACGCTGCTCTATCGCCAGATGCCGGCGCTGGTCGAACGCGGCCACGTTTATATCGCGCAGCCTCCGCTCTACAAGGTCAAGCACGGCAAGGACGAGCGCTACCTGAAGGACGCCATCGAAGAAGCCGGCTACATGATGAAGGTCGCGCTCAACGAAGCCGCCATCATCCCGACCGAAGGCGCGCAGCCCATCATCGGCGACGCGCTGGCCGAGTTGGTCCGCCAGTACAACACCGCCAACGCCATCATCATGCGCCTCTGTCGTGCGATGGACGAGGCGGCGCTGTCGGCCATCATGACCGGCGTGAAGCTCAACCTCGACACCCACGCCGACGCCGAAGCCTCCGCCGCCGCGCTGGGCAAGGCCATCAACGACCCGACGGTGCAGGTCGTGGTGAAGTCCGACGAGCTCTCCGACAAGCACATGCTGCGCGTCGAGCGCCGCCACTTCGGCAACATGAAAGTCACCACCATCGACGCCGACTTCGTCCACGGCCCGGATTACCAGATCCTGTCCAGCGCCGCCGCCACCTTCAAGGGCCTCATCGGCCCGGGCGCCATGGTCCGCCGCGGCCAGGGCGACAAGGCCAAGGAAATCGCGATCCGCGACTTCCACGAAGCGATGAACTGGCTGCGCGACGAAGCCGAACGCGGCGTGACGAAGCAGCGTTACAAGGGTCTGGGCGAGATGAATCCCGAGCAGCTGTGGGAAACGACGATGGATCCGAATGTGCGTCGTTTGCTGAAGGTACAGATCGAGGATGCGATTGCAGCGGATCAGATCTTTACGACGCTGATGGGGGATGATGTCGAACCGCGTCGGGCGTTTATTGAGTTGAATGCGCTGCAGGCGGGGAATATTGACGTGTAACGTTATTGTTTTCTGAAATCCGCTGTCGCCTAGTTGCGACGAGCCAAAGAAAGAGCCGCCTTGCGCGGCTTTTTCTTTGGCATGCGGACTGAAGTGTAAAAAGGCTTGTGCGGCAGCCCGATTATTGTGGCCGGCATCCATTTCACTTTGAAATGAGGCGGGTCGCATCGTTCGCCGCCGCGTGGCGTTACACGTAACCGCGAAAGGGCTTGATGGAATCGGAACTAAACCGATTGCGAACGTCACTGCTGCATCATCATGCAACCCCACCGACGGGGCGCTACGAAGCGCTTTCCTATCCCTGCACACGCTTCCCGTGCCTGACGCCGCACGCTGCTCTCTGCATCTCAGCCATTTTTGCTTCAGATCAAGCGGATTTTAGCTCCCGACCATAGCCTAGGAACGGTAAGCGAGGCACATCGAATGGCAGCCTCGACTCAATTCAAACATGACATGAAGGAGCTGACATGCGCACATTCCTTGTCCCGTGCGACGGGTCGTCCAGTGCATTGAGAGCCGTTCAATATGCAACGTCCCTCGCGCGCAGTCTGCCGGAGGCGAAGATCGAATTGCTCAACGTGCAGCAGGCTGCGTTGGTGAGGGAGCATGCCTCGCACTCGGCACAGGAAATACGCAACATGCAGGAGAACGCCGCCGAGCACATCTTGCAGGCCGCAGCCAAGCTCGCGAGTGCCGAACAGATCAACTGCGAAACGACCTGGCGCGTCGGCACGCCGGCGGACGAAATTATCCGGCAATCGCAAGACCGGCACTGCGACGCCATCGTCATGGGCACCCGCGGACTCGGTGCGATTGCAAGCGTCATGCTCGGCTCTGTCTCCGCGCGAGTCGTTCATGGCGCCAATGCGCCGGTTACCCTGGTCAAGTAGTGGAGAGCCATACTTCCGGTCTCCACATGCACAAACTGCAATGGTGCTTCGGGTGGGTGCACTTCTCTCAGGCGAGCGGTGAAGAAACGATGGCCTCCTTTTCGGAATTGCGGTCCCGACACACATGTAGCGGCCCTTTCCAGGATGAGCATTTCATCTCAGCCATGCATGCAAGGTGACCGACTTACGTCCGCAGCCGACTACCGCACCATATGCCCGCGCGCAGAAGTGAGCACTTCTTGTTCCGCGCACTAACGATTCCGCGCTCCAAAAACCACAAGCATGGGATAGCCTCCACGCAGGCATTGCCGGTACCATTCTGCTAAGGCAAGCGCCGCTTCAAGACGGCGCCACACACCACACAAGACAACCGCAATGCCAGCAGCCGCAGGCCCGTCGCGTTCGGGTAATCGCTGCCACAGGGAGACCGCATGAGCACCACCGACGCCACCTGGGAAGAGCGCCAGGCCCTCAAACGCGCCGAGCGCCGGCTCGCTTTTCTGCAGCGCCTGCAGGAAGTGACGCACGGCGTGCATGCCAGCGACAATCTCGACGACATCATGGTCGACATGTCACGCGATATCTGCGCATTGTTCGGCTGCGATCGCCTCACACTCTATGCCGCGACGCTGGGTCGCACGGGCATCAAGTCGCGCATCAAGACTGGCATGGATTCCTTCAAGGACTTCGAGCTGCCGATCACCGAGACGAGCATCGCCGGCTACGTCGCCTTGCACAAGCGATCATTCAACATCAAGGATGTCTACGACGCCGACGAACTGCAGTCGCTCACACCGAACCTGCGCTTCCTCGACAAGGTCGACCAGCGCACCGGCTTTCGCAGCCGCGAGATGGTGGTGGCACCCATCGTCAATCCACGCAACGGCGAGCTGCTCGGCGTGCTGCAGCTCATCAACAACCGTCTGGGCGGTCCGTTCTCGGAGTTGATCAAGGAAGGCGCGCTGGAGCTGTGCAAGACGCTTGCCGTCGCCTTCGAACGGCACATGAAGGACAACGTCACCGTCGTGACGCGCTTCGACCCGCTCGTCGCGCTCGGCCATCTCGCCCCACCGGAGCTCGAGCTGGCGAAACGCTCGGCGCGGCGCAAGCAGCAGAACCTCGAAGACGTGCTGGTCGATGATTTCCAGGTGACGCTGGAACAGCTCGGCGCGTCCTATGCAAAGTTCTTCGATGTGCCCTACGAATCCTTCCGCATCGATCGCGACAAGCCCGCGGGGCGCTATACGCTCAAGCGTCAGTTTGTCGAGCACAACGGCTGGCTGGTGCTGGCTGAGGATGCGGGTACGTTGACGGTGGTGGCGCTGTATCCCGACCGGCTGCGCGCGACGCGTGCGGTTGAGAACCTGTTCCCCGATCATGACGTAGAGCTGCGCGTGACGACGCGGCGCGAGTTTCTGCGGATGGTGGAGCATATCTACGGCAAGGTGGGTACTTCCCGCACCGCGCAATCGCCTGAGGCGCTCATGGAACGCATGCAACGCATCGTGAGCGAGGCGCTCGCGATGGAGGCGCCGGAGTGGCACGCGCTTGTGCGGGCGGCACCGGCACAGTCTGAAGACGACGACAGGACGGCAGGGCGCGGCATGCGGGTAAATCTTGAGATCAAGCTGAAGGCGTCGTGAACGGGTCGAATGCGCGCATCGCGGCAGGTGCAGGTTGAGCGTAAGATGCCGAGGTTATCCGACATGAGCGCGTTTCCGCATGCACATCATCTACAGCCCCGACCACCACCTCCACCGCGGCCAGTACGAATTCTTCCGCGGTGAACTCGTCCCCTGCTTCGAAAAGCCGGAGCGCGCCGACTACGTCTTCAAGGCGGTGAGCGAAAGCGGCATCGGCGCCATCACTGCGCCGGAGCATTTCGGCATCGAGCCGATCGAGCGTGTGCATGCACCTCGCTACCTCCGCTTCCTCGAACGCGCCTGGGACAGCTGGGCAGCACTCGGCAACACCAAGGACGCCATCCCCGCCGTCTGGCCGATCCGCGGGTTTCGCAGCGATGTGGAGCCAGACAGCTTCATTGCACAGCTCGGCATGTACTCCTTCGATAGCGGCACGCCGTTCACGTCCGGCTCATGGCGGGCGGCGCGGCTGGGCGCGGACATCGCGCTGACGGCGCAGAAGCGCATCGCGGAAGGGGCGCGCTCGGCGTTCGCGCTGTCGCGGCCGCCGGGACATCATGCCGGCGCGGACTTTCTCGGTGGGTACTGCTTCATCAACAATGCGGCGGTGGCGGCGCAGGCCTTCATCGATCAGGGCGCGCAGCGCGTGGCGATCCTCGACGTGGATTACCACCACGGCAACGGCACGCAATCGATCTTCTACGAGCGCGCCGATGTGCTGTTCCAATCCATCCACGGCGATCCGAAGACGGAATACCCGTTCTATCTCGGACATGCCGACGAGACCGGTGCCGGCGCGGGTGCCGGCTTCAATCGGAACTATCCGCTGCCGGCAGGCAGCAGCAATGAGCGCTGGTTCGAGGCGCTCGATGCGGCGTCAACGCGCATCGCCAGCTATGCGCCCGATGCCTTGGTGGTGTCGCTGGGCGTCGATACCTATGTCGGCGATCCGATCTCGAAATTCCAGCTCGATCGTCCCGAGTATCTGCGCCTCGGCGCGCATATCGGACGGTTCGGCTTGCCCACGCTCTTCGTCTTGGAAGGCGGCTATGCCGTCGAGGACATCGGCGTGAATGTGGCGCACGTGCTCAAGGGATTCCGCGACGTGGCGGGCTAGCGGACACGATTCCGCGGCGTTGCGCCAAGACATTTTTCTACCATCGCTGCTCGTAGGGAACGGCATCCGAGGCGCCGTGCAGCTTGTCCTTGCATATTCGGTATAAGCAAATTATATTGAATATAAAGACAAACGATTGAAATAGCGCCATGGCCCGCCGCCCCTACGACAACACGTTGCGCAAGGAAGCCGAAGCCGACACCGTTCGGCGCATCGTTGCTGCAACCGTCGATCTGCATGCGCAGAAAGGCGGCATGGCAACTTCGCATGCCGACATCGCGGAGCGCGCGGGCGTTTCCGTCGCGACGGTCTACAAGCATTTCCCGACGCGCGAGACCTTGCTGCCGCATTGCATCGGTTCGGTGTCCGCTTCGGCGCCGCCACTGGACGCCGCGCAACTGCTGGCGATTCGCAACAGGAAGCAGCGTCTCGCCGCATTCGTCGAGGCCCTGCACGCGCGTTATCGCTACTTTCATCCGTGGATGCGCTGGACGCCGCGCGATGCGCCGGCGCTTCCCGCCCTTGCCAAGTTCGCCGAAGCCGGCGAGAAAGAGCTCGGGACGCTGATCCGCACGGTCCTCGAGTCCTGGGCCGGCGGGCCGCTGCCGCAAGAGACGCTGACGCTGGCGAAGGTCCTGCTCGGCTATCCCGCCTGGCAGCGCGTCGAATCCGAATTACGCGACCCGGAACGTGCGGGCCGCGCGGTCGAGCAGGCCGTGCAACTGCTCATCTCCAAAGCCACCACCGCCCGGAACAAGGATGACTGATCATGCAAACCGCCACCGCAGTCCGCACCACCGTCGATGAAATCGCCGACGGCATCTATCGCATTTCCACGCCCGTGCCGCCCGAACAGATGCCCGGCGGTTTCTCGTTCAACCAGTACCTGATCGTCGACGAGCAACCGCTGCTCTACCACACCGGTCCGCGTCGCCTGTTCACGCAGATCCGCGATGCCATCGCGAGCGTGATGCCGGTCGAGCGGCTCGCCTACATCGGCTTTTCGCATGTCGAATCCGACGAGTGCGGCACGCTCAACGACTTCCTCGCGCTGGCGCCGCACGCGGTGCCGCTGTGCGGCCAGGTCGCGGCCATGGTGTCGATCGACGACATCGCGCTGCGGCCCGCGAAAGCCATGGCCGATGGCGAAGTTCTGTCGCTCGGGCGCCATCGCCTCCGCTGGCTCGCCACGCCGCACCTGCCGCATGGCTGGGAATGCAGCGCGGCCTTCGAGGAGACGACCGGCACGCTGCTGTGCGGCGACCTCTTCACGCAGCCGGGCCATGAGAACCCGGCGCTGACCGAAGGCGACATCCTCGAATCCAGTGAAGCCTTCCGCAAGCAGATGGATTACTACGCCCACAGCCCGGATACCCGCACACAGCTGCTGCGCCTGTCCGAACTGCGGCCCGGCACACTGGCCTGCATGCACGGCAGCGCCTGGCGCGGCGACGGCCAGGCCTTGCTGCGCCGCCTGGCGGACCGGCTGGACGCACGGCCGCAATAGGCGTCGCTGCAACGCAAGCGCTTGCGGGGCTTGCGCGGCGCACGGTCCCCGGTAGACTGGACGACGGACGTTCGTTCCACGCGAATGTCCGTCGGCCGCGGGTTCGACGCGGCGACCAACGTGCCACCGAGGACTTCATGAACGGCCCCCACTCCGCAGTCCCGCAACACGATATCGCCCATGCCAAGGCATCCGCCGACGGCAATACCAAGCAGACCCTCGTCAATCTTTCGGACAACGACTGGCGCATCGGCCAGACGCTCTTCCTGCAGCACGACAGCACCCGCTATCTCGTCAAGCTGATCGGCTTCGCGGAAGGCAAGTCGGTGCTGGTGTCGTCGCCGGCGGTCGACGGCAAGGTGCAGCTGGTGCGCGAAGGCCAGTCCTTCGTCGTGCGCACCTTCGCCGGCAAGCGGGCCTATGCCTTCACGTCCTCGGTGCAGAAGGCGGTGCATGTGCCGTTTCCTTACCTGCACCTGGCGTATCCGAAGCAGGTGAGTTGTACGGTGGTGCGACGCGGGGCGCGGGTGGAGGTCGAGCTGGTGGCGGCGCTGACCATGGTGGGAGCGCAGCACACCGTCGCGCTCATGGTGAAGGACATCAGCCTCGGCGGCGCGGCAGGCAGCGCCAGGATTCCGGCCGGCGTGCCGGGCGAGGCGTTCCGCTTGAAATGCAAGGTGAAGGTGGCGGGCGAGGACATCTATCTCGACCTGCCGGTGGTCCTGCGCTCGGTGCATCCGGAAGACGGCAAGGAGCAGTTCCGGCATGGCTTCGAATTCGGCGTGCTGGACGTGCGCGACAAGCTCGCGCTGGGTGCGTTCCTGCATGAGACGCAAAGCGACCTGGACTGAGCGCGACGGGCGCGCGGTCATCCGGGTTCGTTCATCTGGTCCATGAAACATCGCAAAGGTATCGGCATGGCGATCCTCCTGCTGATTGCAGTGCTCGTCGCACTGGCGCTGATCGGCCCCGCGCGCTGGAACCGCGATACGCATGCACTGCGCGCACGGCTCGAGGCCGCGCGCGTTCCGCCGGCTTCCACACGTGTCGACTTCACTAAATTCGATGGGCTGCCGGCCCCGGTGCAGCGTTATTTCCGTGCCGTACTCCGGCCGGGTGCGCCCATCGTCCTTGACGCCGCCGTGCACCACACAGGCAGCTTCAACATGGGCGAGGACCGCGACAACTGGAAGCCGTTCACCTCCGACCAGCTGGTCGTCACGCGCCGTCCTGGCTTCGACTGGGATGCGCGCGTGGCGATGTTTCCGGGCGCACCGGTCCACGTGCACGATGCCTATGTGGCGGGCGAGGGCATGCTGCACGCGGCCATCCTCGGCCTCGTCACCGTGGCCGACGTACGCGGCACGCCCGACGCGGCGGCCGGCGAGCTGATGCGCTTCCTGGCTGAAGCGGCGTGGTATCCCACTGCGCTGTTGCCCGGTCAAGGTGTTCGCTGGGAAGCGGTCGACGATCGGTCTGCACGGGCGACGCTCGTGGACGGACCGGTGTCGGTGATGCTGACCTTCCAATTCAACGCGGAGGGGCTGATCGATACGGTCCGTGCCGAAGCGCGTGGCCGCACGGTGGGTGGGCGCGTGGTGCCGACGCCCTGGGAGGGACGTTTCCGCAACTACGCGGAACGCGGCGGCATGCGGGTGCCGCTGGAGGGCGAAGTCGGCTGGATCTTGCCGCAGGGATGGAGGCCTTACTGGCGCGGGCGCATCGAGCAGATCGCGTACCGCATGGCCGAGTAAACGCGTTCCTGCGAGCAGGGAAACCTCGCCGCCTCACCGCACTCCAACTTGTCATGCACGGCGGCATGCCGCCGAATCGATTCGACAGGTTCCCTATGCGCAAACTTTCCCTGCAACTGCTGATCGTCTTGTTGTCCTGCACGCTGGCCGTTCCCGAATCCATGGCCAGACGCATGGGCAGCGGCCGCTCCGTCGGGCGGCAGTCATCCACGCTGTCCCGCCAACGCATGAGCCCGCCGCCGCGGCCGCAATCGGAACCGGCGCCGCCGATCCAGCG
>SPQI01000185.1 GCA_004570315.1 Oxalobacteraceae bacterium OM1
GGGTGCTGGTTGTGGGTGGGGGGCTTGAAGTGGGGGTGGTGCGTTATCTCGTTGGGCTGGGGCGTCGGGGGCGTTAGTTTCTTCGGCGGCGGCGGCTTCACCTCCTCGATGATCTTGGTCTCGATCGGTGCCTTCACGACCTCGACGACCTTGCGGGCAAGGCCGGTCACGAGCGCGTACACGATGAGAACGTGCAGCAGAATCACAAAAGCGATACCCCCGAATTTCTTCGCTGGATCCCGCTGTTGCTCCGAAAAATCCATAAATGCTTCCTCCAATATCAACGTCCTGTACGGCCCGCTGCTACCGAGGCCGCGCTTTTTCGAAGCTTCGGAAAATTACTTTCATCTGAAAATAAATTTTCGTGAAGGCGTATGGAAACACTCAATGAGTGTCATGTCAACAGGAGTGGCGCAAAAATTATGGCCGGTGTCGCACGCGTCCAAAAGCCTTGGTTCCGTGTTTAATTTTGCGCAAGCGGATGCTGCATCGCGGTGCGGATTCGAGGGCGAAAGCCGCTCTGAAACGGGGCGTCGCTCTCGCGAAAAACGGGGCAGGGGAACGCGGTTTTCGCGTGCCGATTTTCTCCTCGCGGAAACGGCTTGCGCAACAGGCGGCAAAATAAAAATCGGCTGAAAACGGCATGAAAAAAATTTTTCTGCTTTTCTGATTTTTGTCGATCTTGTAAACCTTTTACGACGTCGATGCCGGTCGGCATCGCAAAACCGCTGCTCCAAAGAAAAACGCCCCGCAGGCGAACCTGCGGGGCGTTCAAGGCTTTTCAGCCGATCAGTTCAGTCGCTTGCGCGATTAGAACTTGTACTTCAGGCCGACGCTGAAGAAACGGCCGACAGCGCCGTAGTAGTCCAGCGGGTTGTAGGACTGAGCACCGTAGGTGAGCGGATCCAGCGGAGCGATCTTGTCGAACAAGTTCTGGATGCCACCGAACACTTCGATCTGCTTGGTCGGCTGATAGCGGAAGGTCACGTCCACCGTGGTGAAGGACGCGATCTTGCAGCCGCCCGGAGCGTCAGCGCCGTTGGCGTAGGTGTTGGCGCAACCGGCCGGATCATCCTTGAAGTTCTTGTTGTCGATCGGAGCGCGATAGTTCACGACCGTCGAAACCTTCAGAGGACCGCGATCCCAGGTAGCGCCCAGGTTGACACGGTCAGCCGGGGTGCCGATGCAGTTGGTCACGTCGCAGTTGCCGTGCGTGCCTGCATAGTCGAACACCGAGCCGTCCTGCTCCGTACGCTTCCAGGTGAACAGGTGAGTCCACTTGGCGTCGAACGACACCTTGCCGAGGTCGCCCATCGGGAAGCCCTGACGGAAGTCGAGGTCAAGACCGCGAACACGGGTGTTGTTGGAGTTGACGTACTTGGTCAAGACAGCGGTGATCGGACCCGGGTCGCCAGGGATCGGGGTAGCCGACGACGGGTCACGTGCCACTTGGCCGCGAGCAATCGCCTGGGTCACGCTTTCCTGGTTGATCTCGTTGTTGCGGTCGATCTGCCAGAAGTCCACGGACAGGCTGGTGTTCTGCAGCGGATCCCAGATGAAGCCCAGGTTGTAGCTCTTCGACTTCTCAGGCTTCAGGTCCGGGTTCGGCGTCGTGATCAGCGCAACGCTACCCGGGGAGCAGGCAGCGGTCACACCGGCGGCGCAACGAGCCGGGTCGTTGGCGGTGGAGAAGGCAGCCAGGCCGCCGACGCCGTTCTCAGCCGCGCTCGGAGCACGGAAGCCTTCGGCGTAGGTCGCACGCACCGCGAACTCCTTGATCGGAGTCCACTTGGCGCCGATCTTCGGGGTCACCGAGTTGCCGACGTCGCTGTAGTGGTCGTCGCGCAGAGCGGCGGACAACTCCAGGTTTTTCAGCACCGGGGCCAGAATTTCGGCATAGATCGCGCCGACGTTGCGCTGGCCGCGATAAGCGGAGTAGCCCAGGCCGATGATGTTGCCGATGTCAGTACCCTGGGTCGGGTCCAGACGGGTGGACTCGTGACGGGCTTCAGCGCCGATTGCCAGGCCCATTGCGCCGCCGGCCAGCTGGCCGAGTTCGCGGGAGACTTTGGCGTCGATCTGCGTCACTTCGGTCTTGGCGTCGTTGCTGATCGCCGGGGACAGAGCAGCGTACAGGGCCGGAGAGTTCAGGCCTGCGTTCTCACCGATGCGCCAGAACGTACCAGCCGGCAGTGCAGCATAGGCCGGGTTGGTGGCGGTGGCAGCGGCGACGTTGGCGGCCGTCGGATTCAGCAGAGCGAATGCGACGTTGCGCTGCAGGTAGCCGGTGCGGGTGTTGGAGACCTTGTTCTCGGACCACAGGAACGCGGAGTCGAAGTCCCAGTCGCCGAACGTGCCCTTCACGCCAGCCAGCAGGCGGTAGAAATCGGAGCCGATGTTGCTGACGCGCGGGCCGACGTCGCCAGCCAGGTAGCGCAGACGCGCAGCGGTGCCGAAGTACGGGTTGTCCGGATGCGTAGCGCCCAGAGCGACGGTCGTGTTGGTGACCGGACCGCCCGGGTAGCCCACGGAGGAGCTGACAGCCGAAGGCGTCGTGTAGGAGGTCGAGTCGCTCTTGTAGTAGTTGAACTCGCCGTAGGCCTGGATGTCAGCATTCAGCTGCTTCGTCACGCGAGTGAAGAAGTTGTAGGTCTCTTGCGACGGCTGGATTTGGCCGTAGAGCTGCGATGCGTCGAGCAAGCAGCCGCCGAACGGGTTGTTCGTCTGGTCGGACTTGGAGAAGTTCGCGCAGTTCGCGCCCGGGAAGAAGCGGGTGAAGCCGCTTGCCGGGTCGAGGTTTGCACGGTTCCAATATTCCAGGGTCGCGGGGTTACGCACGTTGCCGTTGATCGAACCCGAGCTGGAAACGCCGCGGTCGCCGGTGATGTAGCCGGCGCCTGCGAAGCCGGTGTCGGCGTCGAAGCCGAGGTCGCGCAGGTCGGAACGGCCGATCTGGGCGCGGCCGGCACGGTCACGTTGCCAGATTTCGCCTTTCTTGCCGTATTCGAAGTTCAGCAGGACGTTGTAGCCGTCTTCCTGCAGGTCGCCGAAGCCGTGGGTGATGGCAGCGCGGTAGTCCTTGCCGTCGCCGTAGCGGGACTGGCCGTAGGACGCCTTCAGCGTGGTGCCCTTGTAGTCCTTGCGCAGGATGACGTTGACCACGCCGGCGATTGCGTCGGAACCGTAGATCGAGGACGCGCCGTCCTTCAGGATCTCGACGCGCTCAACGGCTTCCAGCGGAATCATGTTCAGGTCGGTGAAGACCTTCTGGCCGTCGTCGGCGAGGCCGTACGGTGCAACGCGGCGGCCATTGATCAGGACCAGGGTGGAAGCGGTGCCCAGGCCGCGCAGGGAGATACCCGATGCGCCTGCAGCGAAGCCGCTACCGAAGGTGGTGGGCACGGAGCCCTGGTTGTCGACTGCCAGCGTCTGCAGCAGTTCGGCGACCGAGGTCTTGCCGGAGCGTTCGATGTCTTCCCGCTTCAACGTCTGGACAGACGATGCGGTTTCGGACTCGGCACGGCGAATGTTCGAACCCGTCACTTCAACGCGCTGGACATTTTCCTGCGCGAAGGTGGGCTGAGCAATCAGACCGGCGCCGAGGACCATGCCTCCAGTAAAAATCAGACGAACTGAACGGGATATCACCGTTTCCTTCATCATCATTGCCACTCCTTAGTGTCAGTTAGTTATAAAAGCTCTTTTTTTAGCCGCTCCAGCCGGCCTCGGAAAATTATTTCTATTGAAAATAAATTTTCGTACGCGTATGGAAGCATTGCAGCTGGTTAATTGTCAACGAAGAAATCGGCGCTGTAGAGGGGAAACAACAGTTCGCCAACGGCGGGTAAAGATGAATTGCGACATCGCAAAACGCGGCTTTTCATAGGGGAGTAGCGTCCGCCCAAGGAAGGGGCGTTCATGCAAAGCGCTTGCACTGCGGAAGGGATGAATCAGTCGGTGATGGTGCGCTGCCGCATCGTGCGCGGGCACCAGTCAGGGTGTTGTCTCTTGTTCAATTTGCCGGTTGTGCGGGACAGCATGAAAAAATTTTTGCACAGCCGCTCCAAAGCAGCCGAGGATGCGTTATGGTTACGCCCTTTCGGGCGGCTTGCGCCGCAGAACCGGTCAGATTGCGGAGTTTTACGGGGGCTGTGCGGTGTCCGGCGCAGCGGAGATGGTGGCGGAGATGGCGAAAATTTGGCGACTGGGTCTCCTTGTCGGCGCGCTCGTGACGGGCGCGGCAGATGCCGCCACCAATCCGGCGGACCCCGGCAAGGTGGTCAATGCCGTCTTCCCGGCGTCGGACGATGGCTTCGACATGGTCCGCAGCATCAACCACTATTCCGGCTGGATCAGCGAACTCATCTTCGAGACGCTGCTCGGCTATGACTATCTCGCGCGTCCGGCGAAGCTGGTGCCGAAGACGGCCGCGGCCATGCCCGAAGTGGCCGACGGCGGCAAGACCTTTACCTTCAAGATCAGACCCGGCATTCACTTCGCGCCCGATCCCGTGTTCAAGGGCGCGCGCCGCGAGCTCACGGCCGCCGACTACGTATACAGCATCAAGCGCCTCGTCGATCCGGCGAACCGCTCCCCGAACCTCACCTTCGTCGGCGGCAAGATTGCCGGCCTGGATGCACTGGCCGAGCAGGCAAAGAAAAGCGGGCGCTTCGACTACGACGCGCCGGTGCAGGGTCTGAAGGCGCTTGACCGCTATACCTTGCGCATCGAGCTCAACGCGCCCGATTACAACTTCCTCTACATTCTTGCCAACAGCAGTCTCGCCGCCGTGGCGCGCGAGGCCGTCGAAACGTATGGCGATCAGATCCGCCAGCATCCGGTCGGCACCGGGCCGTACATGCTCGAGCAGTACGTCCCCCGCAGCAAGATCGTGCTGGCCGCGAATCCCGAATACCGCGGCTTCACCTGGGACTTCCAGTCGGACGACCCGGCGGACCAGCAACTGATTCAGGAAATGCGCGGCAAGAAGATGCCGCAGGTCGGGCGCGCGGTGGTGAGCATCATCGAGGAAGAGCAATCGCGCTGGCTTGCCTTCCAGGACCGGCAGATCGACATCGACTGGATGCCGCAAGTCGCGGCACCTACCGTGCTCGACGGCGAACGGCTCAAACCCGAATACGCCGAACGCGGCGTCCGCCTGCAGCGCTTCATCGAGCCCGTCGTGACGTACACGTCGTTCAACATGACGGACCCGACCGTCGGCGGCTATACCAAGGACAAGATCGCCCTGCGCCGCGCCATCGTCATGGCCTACGACAACGCCGGCGAGATCCGCACCATGCGCAACGGCCAGGCGGTGCGCGCGCAAATGATCTTCCCGCCCGGCGTGGTGGGTTACGACCCGGACTACCGCAGCAGCGTCGGTTACGACATCGCGCTCGCCAACAAGCTGCTCGACTACTTCGGCTACAAGCGCGGCGCCGACGGCTACCGCACCATGCCCGACGGGAAGCCGCTGCTGCTGAAAATCAATCGCGAAGCCGCGCTGGTCTATCAGGAACAGGCCGAGCTGTGGAAGCGCGGGCTCGACCAGATCGGCATTCGCGCCGAGCACCCGGTCAGCAACTTCGCCGACAACCAGAAGGCCGCGGTCGAGTGCAAGCTCATGATGTGGGGCAGCGCCTGGAATGCCGACTACCCTGACGGTGAAAATTTCCTGCAGCTGCTCTACGGCCCCAACGCGCACCAGGGCAACAACGCCTGCTACCAGTCGGCGGCCTTCGACGCGATGTACAAGGAAGCGATAGCCTTGCCGCCCGGCCCGGAGCGCAGCCGCCTGTACGCCAAGATGAACCGTCAGGTCGAGGCGGAGAACCCGTGGGTGGTGCACACCTTCCGCATCCGCAACTGGATTTCCCAGCCGTGGATCAAGGGCTTCAAGAAACATCCCATCCTGCATGCCGAGTGGCAGTACATCGACGTCGAGAAGCACTGAGCGCGCCGGCCACCTGAACGAATCCAGACCAAGAATGAGAACGAAGAGACTTGCCCGCTTTTGTGCAACCCTGATGCTCGGCGCCAGCGCGCTCGCGTGGCTGCCCTCGGGCGTGGAGGCGAAGGCCGATCCGAACAAGACGCTGAAGGTGTCGTTCGAAGCCGCGGACGACGGCTTCGACATGGCACGCACCAACAGTCTGTATTCCTCGTGGCTGGCCGAACCGATCTTCGAGACGCTGCTCACCTACGATTACCTCGCGCAGCCGGCGAAGCTCGTTCCGGGTACGGCGGCTGGCATGCCGGAGGTCAGCGCCGACGGCAAGACCATCACCTTCAAGATCAAGCAGGGCATCTACTTCACGCCCGATCCGGCGTTCAAGGGCGTCAAGCGCGAGCTGACCGCGGCGGACTACGCTTACACCATCAAGCGCCATCTCGATCCGGCGGTGCGCTCGGTGCAGGAGGGCACCTACCGCGGCAAGCTCGCCGGCATGGACGAGCTCATCGCGAAAGCGAAGAAGACCGGCAAGTTTGACTACGATGCGCCGGTCGCAGGCCTGCAGACCCTGGATCGCTACACCTTGCGCATCCAGCTGGCGGAGCCGGATTACAACCTGCTCTATAACCTCGCGCATCCGGCCGCCGGCGCGCTGGCGCGTGAAGTGGTCGAAGCCTACGGCACCGACATCTTCCGTCACCCGGTCGGCACCGGCCCGTACCTGCTCAAGGAGTACGTCCCGCGCAGCAAGATCGTGTTCGACGCCAATCCCGATTACCGCGGCTTCACCTGGGACTTCCAGTCCTCCGGCAGTGCGTGGGACGACGAGGTCATCCGCGACATGAAGGGCAAGCAGATGCCCCAGGTCGGCCGTGTGACCGTCAACATCATCGAGGAAGAACAGGCCCGCTGGCTGGCGTTCGACAGCAAGGAACTCGACTTCGAGCAGCTCTCGCCCCCGGCCGCGCCGAACGTGCTCGACAAGGACAAGCTCAAGCCGCAATTCACGGCGCGCGGCATCAAGCTCTATCGCTATGCGGAGCCGGGCACGCGCTTCACGTTCTTCAATTTCCAGGACCCGATCGTCGGCGGCTATACCAAGGACAAGATCGCACTGCGGCGCGCCATCGCCATGTCCTACAACCATAGCGAAGAAATCCAGCAGGTCTGGTTCGGCCAGGCGGTGAAGGCGCAGTCCTACATTCCGCCGGGCGTGGGCGGCTACGATCCCAAGCGCCGCACCACGATTCCCTACGATCCCGAGCTGGCCAACAAGCTGCTCGACTACTTTGGCTACAAGAAGGGATCGGACGGCTACCGCACCATGCCGGACGGGAAGCCGCTGGTCCTGCGCATTCAATCCGCGCCCAAGACGCGCGACGTGTTGCGCTCGGAAATCTGGAAGCGTTCGCTGGAAAAGATCGGCATTCGCGCCGAGTTCCCCGTCAGCGGTTTCGCCGACAGCCTGCAGGCCGCCTATCAATGCAAGCTCATGATGTGGGGGCTTGGCGGCACGGCCGGCATCCCTGACGGCAAGGACTTCCTCGAAAGCTTCTACGGACCGAATGCCTACCAGGGCAACTTCGGCTGCTACAAGAGCGAAGCCTACGACGAGGCCTACCGGAAGTCGCAGCTCCTGCCGCCGGGACCGGAGCGCAATGCGCTCTACCAGCAGATGGAACTCATGCTCGAAGCCGACACCGTGCAGTCGCTCGAACTCTGGCAGATCCGCAACTGGCTGATCCATCCCTGGGTGAAGGGCTTCAAGAAGCACGCCATCATGCGTGCCAACTGGATGTACCTCGACGTCGAACCGCACTGAGAACCAGGACAATGACGCGACTTCGCCTCCTTTCCACTGCGGTTTCCGCCGTTGCGCTCGGCCTGTCCCTGCATGCCGCGGCGCTGGCCAAGGCCGACCCGAACAAGGTGCTGCATTTCACCTTCGAGCAGGCCGACGACGGCTTCGACCAGCAGCGCACCAGCAATCTGTACTCGACCTGGGTGGCCGACGCCATCTACGAGACGCTGCTCACCTACGACTATCTTGCGCGTCCGGCGAAGCTGATTCCGGAGACTGCGGAGTCCTTGCCTGAGGTGAGCGCCGATGGCCGCACCTACACCTTCCACCTGAAGAAGGGCATCTACTTCACGCCGGATCCGGCCTTCAAGGGCGTCAAGCGCGAACTGGTGGCGGCGGATTACGCCTACCTCATCAAGCGCATCCTCGATCCGAAGACGCGCTCGCAGCAGGCCGGCTCGTGGGAGAACAAGATCGTCGGCCTCGATGCCGTGGTGAAGGACGCCCACAAGACCGGCAGGTTCGATTACGACGCGCCGGTCGAAGGCCTGCAGACGCCGGACAAGTACACGCTGCGCATCCAGCTCATCGAGCCGGATTCCACGCTGAACCACATGCTCGCCAATTCGCACCTCGGCGCCATCGCGCGCGAAGTGGTCGAGTATTACGGCGACGATCTCGGCCGCCATCCGGTGGGTACCGGCGCCTACATGCTGAAGGAGTATGTGCCGCGCAGCCGCGTCATCCTTGAAGCCAATCCCGACTACCGCGGCTTCACCTGGGACTTCAAGCCGGGCAAGGACGCGATCGACGAGAAGATCGTGCGCGAGATGAAGGGCAAGGCGATGCCGCAGATCGGGCGCATCGAAATTGCCATCATCGAGGAAGAGCATTCCCGCTTCTTGGCCTTCGACAGCGGCCAGCTCGATCTCGTGGAGCTGTCCGACCCGGCCTCGCCCAAGGTGCTCGACAAGGACAAGCTGCGGCCCGACTACGCCGCGCGCGGCGTCAGCCTCTACCGCTACACGCCGCCGGCGATCACCTACTACTACTTCAACATGCGCGACCCGGTGGTCGGCGGCTATTCGCTCGACAAGATTGCACTGCGCCGCGCAATCGCGATGTCGTACAACGTGAACGAAGAGATCGGCCAGGTGCGCTATGGCCAGGCGGTGCGCGCCTTGTCGATGGTCCCGCCGGGCATCTTCGGCCATGATCCGAGCTATCGCTACAGCATCCCGCAGGACCGCGAGCTGGCCAACAAGCTGCTCGACCGCTTCAACTACAAGAAGGGCGCGGACGGCTACCGCACGCGCCCGGACGGCAAGCCGCTGACGGTGAAGATCTGGTCCGTGCCGAACACCCGCGACAAGGCGCTGATGGAAATCTGGAAGCGCGCGCTGGACAGCATCGGTATCCGCGGCGACTTCCCGGTCGGCAGCTTTGCCGACAACCTGAAGGCCGCCTATCGCTGCGAGCTGATGATGTGGGGCCTCGGTGGCACGGCCAGCATCCCGGATGGCATCGACTTCCTCGACGCCTATTACGGTCCCAACGCCGGCCGCGGCGCCAACCGCGCCTGCTATGAATCGAAGGCCTTCGATGCGCTTTACGAAAAGGCGCGGGTGCTGCCGGAAGGGCCGGAGCGCCAGGCGCTCTACAACCAGATGATGCGCCAGATCGAGGCCGACACCGTCATGTCGCTCAACCTCTGGCGCGTGCGTAACTGGCTGATCCAGCCGTGGGTGAAGGGCTTCAAGAAGCATCCCATCGTCTACGGCGACTGGCGTTACCTCGACCTCGACAAGAAATAGGACGGGCCGCGATGACACGCATGTGGAAGTGGAAACCTCTGGCGGCCGCACTGCTGTGCGGCCTTGCGCTGCATGGCGCGGCGTCGGCGAAGGCCGATCCGCAAAAGGTGCTGCGCGTGGCGTTCGATGCCGCCGACGACGGCTTCGACCTGGTCAAGACCAATAACAGCCTGTATTCGACCTGGGTGGGGCAGGGCATCTACGAACCGCTGCTGCAATACGATTACCTCGCGCGCCCGGTGAAGCTCGTACCCAATACGGCGGAGTCCATGCCCGATGTCAGCGCGGACGGCAAGGTCTACATCTTCCACGTCAAGAAGGGCATCTACTTCACGCCCGATCCGGCGTTCAAGGGCGCGAAGCGGGAACTGACCGCCGCGGATTACGCCTACACGATCAAGCGCATCATGGACCCGGTGAACCGTTCGCCGGCCGCCAGCTCCTTCGAGGGCAGGATCGCCGGTCTGGATGAACTGGTGGCGACGGCGCGCAAGGGCGGGCGCTTCGACTACGACGCGCCGCTGCAGGGCCTGCAGACGCCGGACAAATACACGCTGCGCATCGAACTCACCCGCCCCGATCCGACGCTGCTGTACACGCTTGCCATCGGACAGACCGGCGCCGTCGCGCGCGAGGTGATCGAGCACTACGGACAGGAGACGCGCAGCCATCCGGTCGGCACCGGTCCCTACATGCTCAAGGAGTACATCCCGCACAGCAAGATCGTGCTGGAGGCGAATCCCGATTACCGCGGCTTCGTGTGGGACTTTCAATCCACCGGCGACAAGTGGGACGAGCAGCTCATCAAGGAGATGAAGGGCAAGCAGATGCCCCAGGTCGGACGCGTCGAGGCCTACATCATCGAGGAGCATCAGTCCCGCTGGCTGGCCTTCGGCGGCGGGCAGATCGACGCCGACTGGGTGGTCGATACCGTCACCAACAAGGTGCTCGACAAGGGCAGGCTGAAGCCGGAATTCGCGGACAAGGGCATCCGGCTCTATCGCTTCGTCAATACCGACCTGGTGTACGCGATCATGAACTTTCGCGATCCGGTGCTCGGCGGTTATACGCCGGAAAAGATCGCGCTGCGCCGCGCCATCGTGATGGCATACAACCTGGATGAAGAGATCGTGCAGGCGCGTCAGGGCCAGGCCATACACGCGCAGTCGGCGATCCCGCCGGGCATCCCGGGCTACGATCCGGCCTATCGAAGCAGCATCGGCTACGATCCCGAACTCGCCGCGAAACTGCTCGACTACTTCGGCTACAAGAAGGGCAAGGATGGCTGGCGCACCATGCCGGACGGCTCGCCGCTCGTGATCAAGATGTCCACGTCGCCTTCCGCGCGCGACCAGTTGCTGTCGGAAGTGTGGAAGCGTTCGCTCGACAAGATCAACGTGCGCATGGAATTCCCCGTCGCAAGCTGGTCCGACAACCTGAAGGCCGCTTCTGAATGCAAGCTGATGATGTGGGCGCTCGGCACCACCTTCGGCATTCCGGATCCTTTCGACTTCTACGACACGCTGGCGGGATCGAACATCGGGCAGGGCAACATCGGCTGCTATGATTCGCCCGCTTTCAACAAGCTGTATGCGCAGACCCGCGTCATGCCGGATGGACCCGAACGCCAGGCGCTGCTGACGCAGATGAGCCGGCAGGTCGAAGCGGATACCGCGGTGGTGATGCAGCTGCACCGCTATCGCAACTGGCTCATCCAGCCCTGGGTGAAAGGATTCAAGCAGCATCCTTTCCAGTACAACAATTGGAAGTATCTCGACATCGAACAACACTGACGCCCACAAGGCCAATCAGGAAAGACTAGGAGCGACACACACGATGAAGTCACTTTGGATACGCGGCGTTTTGTCCGCATGCTTGCTGGCCGGCGCGGCCGCACCGATCACCGCTCCGGCGGCCGATCCGGACAAGGTCCTGCGCTACGTCTTCATCACGCAGGAAACCGGCTTCGACCCGGCGGTCACGCGCGACCTGTATTCGGCCCACGTCATCCAGTCGGTGTTCGAGACGTTGTTCACCTACGACTACCTGGCCCGCCCGGCGAAGGTGGTGCCGCTCACGGCCGCCGAGCTGCCGGAGATTTCGCAGGACGGCAAGACCTGGACCGTCAAGCTGAAGAAGGGCATCTACTTCATGCCCGACCCGATCTTCGGGAACAAGAAGCGCGAGCTGACGATGGAGGACTACGTCTATTCCTTCAAGCGCCTGATGGATCCGAAGATGGCCTCGCCGCATAGCTGGCTATTCGAAGGCAAGGTCGTCGGTCTCGACGAGGCGGTGGAGAAGGCGAAGAAGAGCGGCAACTTCGATTACAACGCGCCGATTCCCGGCTTCGAACTGGTCGACAAATACACGCTGCGCATTCATCTCAAGCAGCCGGACTTCAACCTGCACATGACGCTGGCGCACGAGCCGACCAGCGCCGTGGCGAAAGAGGTGGTCGACCAGTACAAGGACGCCCAGGGCCACGTGATGGACCACCCCATCGGCACCGGGCCGTATCGCCTGACCGAATGGGTGCGCAGCTCGAAGATGGTGCTGGAAGCGAACCCCGACTACCGCGGCTATGTGTGGGACTGGAAGGCCGGGACCGATCCGGAAGACGCAGAAATCGTCGCCAAGCTCAAGGGCAAGAAGATGCCCCAGATCGGTCGCGTCGAAATCTACGTGATGATCGAGGACCAGTCGCGTTGGCTGGCCTTCCAGAACGACGAAGTGGACCTGTTCCAGCTCGAAGGCGCGTTGGCGCCGCGCGCGCTGAAGGACGGCAAGCTGAAGCCTGAACTGGCGCAGAAGGGCGTGCAGCTCTCGCGCATCATCGACCCGGAGATCAGCTACTACTA
>SPQI01000053.1 GCA_004570315.1 Oxalobacteraceae bacterium OM1
CTTCAACGGACCGGTGCGTGCGGCATACCGCTGCACCGGCGGCGGCACGTCGATGATTTCCTGGCGGACCGGGTTGCCGGTGACCGCGGCCTTGCCGGCGGCATTGCCGAAGTTCGCCGGGAAGCCGAACAGCACCCGCTTGGCGATCGGCGTCAGGGTCTTGTTCGAGAGCAGCAGTGCCGCGTCGGCGTTGACCAGCACCAGCGGCACGCCGCGCAGCTTCGCCATCATGCCGCCCGGCACGGTGACGTAGCCGCCCATGCCGAGGACCACGTCCGGCTTGCGGCGGCCGATGATGTTGAAGCAGGAGGCGAAGCCGGCGAGCATCTTGAAGCCGCCGCGCACGGTGTGGCCGAGGCCCTTGCCGCGCAAGCCGGCGAAGTCGATCGCGTCCATCTCGATCTTGTGCTTCGGTACGAGGTCACGCTCCATGCCGTGCTTGGTGCCGAGCCACGATACTTTCCAGCCGCGTGCTTCCATCGTGCGGGCAATCGCCAGGCCGGGGAAGATGTGTCCGCCCGTTCCTGCAGCCATGATCAGGAGGCGCTTCATACACGGCCTCCACGCATGAGAACCCGGTTCTCGTAATCGATACGCAACAATATCGCCAATCCAACGCAATTGATAAGAACGCCCGAGCCGCCGTAGCTCATCAGCGGCAGCGTCAGGCCTTTGGTCGGCAGCAGGCCGAGGTTCACGCCCATGTTGATGAAGGCTTGCACGCCGATCCAGATGCCGATGCCTTTCGCGGTCAGGCCGGCGAAAGTCTGGTCGATGGCGATGGCCTGCCGGCCAATCTCGAAGGCACGCTTGACGATCCAGTAGAACAGGATCACCACGACCAGCACGCCGACGAAACCGAGCTCTTCGCCGATGACGGCGAGCAGGAAGTCGGTGTGCGCTTCGGGCAGGTAATGCAGCTTTTCCACGCTGCCGCCGAGACCAACGCCGAACAGTTCGCCGCGGCCGAAGGCGATCAGCGAATGCGAGAGCTGATACGCCTTGCCCAGCGCGTTTTCTTCCACCCATGGATTCAGGTAGGCGAAGATGCGCTCGCGGCGCCACGGCGACAGGATGATCACCATCGTGAAAATGCCGACCAGCATGGCACCGATGCCGCCGAACCAGACGCCGTTGATGCCGCCGAGGAAGAGGATGCCCATGGCGATGCACACGATCACGCCGAAGGCGCCGAGGTCCGGCTCCAGTAGCAGCAAGAGACCGACGATACCGACCGCCACGGCCATCGGCATGAAGCCTTTGGTGAGCTTGTGCATGAACTGCTGCTTGCGAACCGTGTAATCGGCGGCGTACAGCACCACGAACAGTTTCATCAGTTCCGACGGCTGCAGGTTAAAGATCTTGAACGAGACCCAGCGCTTGGCGCCGTTCACGCCCTTGCCGAGGCCGGGCACAAGGACGACGACCAGCAGGACCAGCGTGCCGACAAAGAGGTACGGCGCCAGCTTCTGCCAGGTCTCGATCTTCACGCGGAAGGTCAGCAGGCCGGCGATCATCGAGACCGCGATGAAGCTTGCCTGGCGAATCAGGAAATGCCAGTTCTTGTAGGCGGCGTACTTGGGCGAATCCGGCAGCGCGATCGAGGCCGAGTACACCATCACCATCCCGAACAGCATGAGCAGGACCACGACCCACACCAGCGGCTGGTCGTATTCCATCATGCGCGAGCGCTGGGGTGCGGTGCGCACCGGTGCGGCTGCGCGCGCGGCGCCGAAGGATGGCAGCGCGAACTTCATGCGATCACCTCGCCGCGCGCCAAGGCGAGCTCACGGACCGCGTCGACGAAGACGTCGGCGCGGTGCTTGTAGTTGCGGAACATGTCGAGGCTGGCGCAGGCGGGCGACAGCAGGACGGCATCGCCTTCCTGGGCCAGTTCGGCGGCCTTGCTGACCGCCGCTTCCAGCGTAGCGGCGTCGTGCAGTTCCACGCCGCTCGATGCGATGGTGCTGCGGATGGCGGCGGCGTCTTTGCCGATCAGCAGGACCGCGCGCGCGTATTTCGCCACGGGCTCTGCCAGCGGAGCGAAGTCCTGGCCCTTGCCGTCACCGCCGGCGATCAGGACCAACTTCCCGCCCTGCATCGGGCCGAGTCCGTTGAGCGCAGCAACGGTGGCACCGACGTTGGTGCCCTTGCTGTCGTCGACATAATCAACGCCGGTGACCGTGGCCACCACTTCGACACGGTGCGGCTCGCCGGTGTAGTCGCGCAGCGCATACAGCAGCGGCGCCATCGTCAGACCGATGGAGCGGCACAGCGCGAGCGCGGCCAGCGCGTTGAGCGCATTGTGCAGGCCGCGGATCTTGAGCGCATCGGCGGGCATCAGCTTGCTCAGGTAGATTTCGACTTCGGTGTTGTCTTTCTTGCGGCGGCGCTTCTCGCCCTCCTCCGAACCGATCGCGAGCGACAGCCACTGCATGCCGTTCTCTTCCACCAGGCCGAAGCAATCCGGCCGATCCGGTTCGTCGGTGCCGAAGCTGATGTTGGCCGCGAGCGACGATGCCATCTGCATCACGCGGGCGTCGTCGCGGTTGAGCAGGTGAATCGTGCTGGCGCCGAAGATGCGCGCCTTGTCGGCGGCGTAGGCATCCATGTCGCCGTGCCAGTCAAGGTGGTCCTGCGTCACGTTCAGCACCGTGGCGACGTCGGCCTGCAGGCTGTGCGTGAAATGCAATTGGAAGCTTGACAGCTCCAGCACCCAGACCTGCGGCAGTTCGTCGGCGTCGAGTGCGGCGCGCAGCACGTCGAGCGCCGCCGGGCTGATGTTGCCGGCCACCTGCGTCTTCAGGCCAGAGCGCTTGCACAGGATGCCGGTGAGACTGGTGACGGTGGTTTTGCCGTTGGTGCCGGTGATCGCGATGACCTTCGGCTGGTACTCGCGCTCCGTGCGCAGCGCGGCCAGCGCTTGCGCGAACAGTTCGATCTCACCCCACAGCGGGATCTGTTTCTCGGTTGCGGCGGGAACGATGTCCTTCAGCTCACGCGTCGGCGCGAGACCCGGGCTGACCGCCACGAAGTCGACAGTTTCGAGCAGTTCGGCCGTGAACTCGCCGCCGATGAACTCGGCCGCCGGCACGGCTTCGCGCAGTTGCGGCAGGCGCTCGGGCTCGGCGCGCGTATCGGCGACGCGCAGCGTGGCGCCGCAGCGTGCCAGCCACTGCGCCATCGCGAGGCCCGATTCGCCCAGGCCGAGTACGAGAACGTGTTTGCCCTGGTAGTCCATTACCGCAGCTTCAAGGTTGAGAGACCGAACAGCACCAGCATCATCGTCACGATCCAGAAGCGCACGACGACTTGCGTTTCCTTCCAGCCCTTCTGTTCGAAGTGGTGGTGCAGCGGCGCCATCAGCAGGATGCGGCGGCCGACGCCGAAGCGCTTCTTGGTGTATTTGAAATAGCTCACCTGCAGCATCACTGAGAGCGTCTCCACCACGAAGATGCCGCCCATGATGAACAGCACGACTTCCTGGCGCACGATGATGGCGATGGTGCCGAGCGCGCCGCCCAGCGCCAATGCGCCGACGTCGCCCATGAACACCTGCGCCGGGTAGGCGTTGAACCAGAGGAAGGCCAGGCCCGCGCCGGCCATCGCGCCGCAGAAGATGAGCAGTTCGGCGGCACCCGGGATGTACGGGATGAACAGGTACTTCGAGTACACCGCGTTGCCGGTCAGGTAGGCGACGAGGCCGAGCGCCGAGCCCACCATGACGGTCGGCATGATGGCGAGGCCGTCGAGGCCGTCGGTCAGGTTCACCGCGTTGCTGGAGCCGACGATGACGAAGTAGGTCAGCGCCATGAAACCCCACACGCCGAGCGGATAGCTGATGGTCTTGAAGAACGGGACGATCAGGTCGGCCTTGGGCGGCAGGTCGAGATTGAAGCCGGAGTACACCCATTCCATGAAGAGCTGCCAGACCTTGGTGTTGGTCGGGGCCGAGACGGAGAAGGCGAGATACACGGCGGCGATCAGGCCGATCAGCGATTGCCAGAAGTATTTCTCGCGCGAACGCATGCCTTCCGGATCCTTGTAGACCACCTTGCGGTAGTCGTCGACCCAGCCGATGGCGCCGAAGCCGAGCGTCACGATCAACACGATCCAGATGAAGCGGTTGCTCCAGTCGGACCACAGCAGCGTGGAGACGCCGATGGCGAGCAGGATCAGCGCGCCACCCATGGTGGGCGTGCCGGATTTGATGAGGTGAGTCTGCGGACCGTCGGTACGCACCGCCTGGCCGACCTTCATGCGGGTCAGCATGCGGATCACGCCGGGGCCGGAGATCAGGCCGATGGCGAGCGCGGTCAGCGTCGCGAACACGGCGCGGAAGGTGATGAAGTTGAACACCCGCAGCGCGCCGAGGTCCTGGTGGAAATATTGTGCGAGCCAGAGCAGCATGTCAGTGGGCTTCCTGTGCGGGTGATTCGGGATTGACGAGGTGTTGGACGACGCGCTCCATCTTCATGAAGCGCGATCCTTTCACCAGCACGGTGGCGTTCGCGGCGGCCAATTCGGCGGCCGTCGCATTGAGCGGTGCGATGTCCGCGAAGTGCGTGGCATCGGTGCCGAAGGCATGCGCGGCATGGCGGGTGAGTTCGCCGAGCAGCAGCAGCTTCGTGATGCCGCGCGCCTTGGCGTAGGCGCCGACCTCTTCGTGGAACTGCGGCCCCTGGTTGCCGACCTCGCCCATGTCGCCGAGGACCAGCACCCGCGGTGCAGGCGCGTTGGCGAGCACGTCGATCGCCGCGCGCACCGAGTCGGGGTTCGCGTTGTAGGTATCGTCAATCACCAGTGCGCCGCGCTGCGCCGTCTTGCGCTGCAGGCGGCCGTTCACCGGCGCAAAAGCTTCGAGACCGCTGACCACCGCATCGAGCGAGGCGCCGGCGGCCAGTGCGCAGGCCGTGGCGGCGAGCGCGTTGCGGACATTGTGTTCGCCTGCGGCGGCCAGCTTCACGTGGACGCTGCCTTGTGGCGTCGTGATGTTCAGTTCGCTGCCGAAGGCGTTGGCGGTGTAGCTGCCGGAGACGTCGGCGTCGGTGCTCAAACCGAAGGTCAGCACCTTGCGTTGCGGGCTTTCCGCGGCATAGGAATGCCACAGCGCGGTGTAGGCGTCGTCAGCCGGGAAGACGGCAGTGCCACCTGCGCCGAGCGAACGGATGACGGCGCCGTTCTCTTCGGCGACGGCTTCCACACTGGCCATGAATTCCTGGTGTTCGCGCTGGGCGTTATTCACCAGCGCCACGGTGGGCAGCGCAACGGAAGACAGCACGGCGATTTCGCCCGGATGGTTCATGCCCAGTTCGATGACGGCAGCCTTGACGCTGTCGTTCAGGCGGAACACCGTCAGCGGCACGCCGATGTCGTTGTTCAGGTTGCCACGCGTGGCCATCACCTGCTCCGCACCGTAGGCAGCGGACAGGATGGCGGCCGTCATTTCCTTGACCGTGGTCTTGCCGTTGCTGCCGGTGACGCCCACGACCGGCAGCGTGAAGCGCTTGCGCCAGTGCCGGGCGATCTCGCCCAGCGCCACGCGGGTATCCGGCACCACCAGGGCCGGCACGGTCAGGCCGGCCGGTACGCGTTCCACCACCACGGCGGCCGCGCCCTGCGCGACCACCTCGTTCAAGAATTCATGCGCGTCGAAACGCTCGCCGCGCAATGCCACAAACAGGTTGCCCACGGCGACCTGACGGCTGTCCGTCGAGACGCCGTCGAATGCTGCATCCGCCCCGCCTTGCAGCGTGGCATGTGAAATCCATGGCTGAAGCGCAGCCAATGACGATTTCATCAAATCATCCCCTTCATCGTTGCCCGTGCAGCCAGCGCCAGAGACGCGTGGTCTGCATCCAGGAAGGGCAGCTTCCTGCCCTTGATCTCCTGGTAGTCCTCGTGGCCTTTTCCAGCCAACAGGACTACATCGTTCTTCCCTGCGTGCCGCACCGCCCACAGGATGGCGGCGGCGCGGTCTTCGACCACATGCGGCGGGCGCTCCTGCATGCGTTTCGCATCGATGCCCGCCACGATCTGTTCGAGGATCTTCGCCGGGTCCTCGGAGCGCGGGTTGTCGCTGGTGACGATGATGTGATCCGCCGCCTGCGACACCGCGCCCATCTGCGGGCGTTTGCCGGGATCGCGGTCGCCGCCGCAACCGAACACGCACCAGAGTTCGCCGGAGCGCTGCTGCGCCACCTGGCGCAGCGTGGCGAGCGTTTTCTCCAGCGCATCCGGGGTGTGCGCGTAATCGATCACGACCAGCGGCGCTTCCTGTCCGCCGAGCTGCTGCATGCGGCCCGGTACGGCGGTAAGTTCTTCCGCGGCTTCGATGGCGGTGGCGAAATCGACACCCTTCGCGAGAAGGACGCCGATGATCCCGAGGACATTGCTGACATTGAACTGGCCGACGAGCTGCGTCTTCACCTGTGCGGTGCCGAAGCGCGAATCGAGCCGGAATGCCGTGCCGCCGTGACTGGAGCGGACCTCGCTTGCGCGCAGGTTTGCCACTCCATCCACTGCGCGTCCCGTCAGTGTGTAGCCAATGATCGGAAAATTCGGCTTTTGTTCCTGCACTGAGGAAACAAATCGCAGTCCGGCGTCGTCATCGAGGTTGATGACCGCGTGTTTCAGGCCCGGCCATGTAAAGAGTCGCAACTTGGCGGCTTCGTAGCTCGCCATGTCGCCGTGATAATCGAGGTGGTCGCGCGAAAGATTCGTGAACAGCGCGACATCGACATGCAGGCCATTCATGCGGCCCTGATCGAGGCCGATGGAGGATGCTTCGATGGCAAGCGAGCCGGCGTGCTGGTCGCGCAGTTCGGCGAGGCGGCGCTGCAGCAGCACGGCGTCGGGCGTGGTGTTGCCGGTTTCGTCGAAGTTGCCGGGACGGCCGCGGTGGTAGAGGCCGATGCCGAGCGTGCCGATCACGGCGGCCGGTTCGCCCAGACGCGAGAGCGCGTTGGCGATCCATTGCGTGCAGGAGGTCTTGCCGTTGGTGCCGGTGACGGCGGCGACGAACATGGCGCTGTCGGGATTGCCATAGAAGGCGGCGGCGACGGCGCCGGCCTGCTGCTTGAGGCCGGCGACCGGAAGGTGCGGCACCTTCCAGCTGTCGTCCCAGGCGAAATCGGCTTCCTCGTGCACGACCGCCGCGGCGCCCGCTTCCACTGCCTGTGCGATGAAGCGGCGGCCGTCGGCGGCCTGGCCGGGATACGCGAGGAAGACGTCGCCGCGCTTCACCTGCCGCGAATCGGCGGCCAGATGCGCGCCGGGCGCGGCTTGCCGCGCCCAGTTGGCGATGTCGTCGGCGCGCACCGTCGTCACAGGCTCTCCTTCACGGCGTCGGCGGGGATGATGATGTCGGTCACCGTCGAATCCGGCGCCACGTTCATCGAGCGCAGTGCGTTCGAGGCGATGCCGGCGAATACCGGCGCAGCGACGTCGCCGCCGTAGTGCAGGCCGTTGCTCGGCTCGTCGATCATCACGGCGATGATCAGGCGCGGGTTCGACATCGGCGCGATGCCGACGAAGGAGCCGACGTACTTCTTTACATACTTGCCATGTTCCAGCTTGTAGGCGGTGGCGGTCTTACCGCCGACGCGGTAGCCGGCGACCTGCGCTTTCGGCGCCGTGCCTTCCGGACTCACGACGGTTTCCAGCATGGCGCGCATCTCGCGGGCGGTCTTCTCGCTGAAGACACGCTGGCCGGCGGGCGGCGTGTCAACCTTCTGGAAGGACAAGGGAATGATGTCGCCGTCGCGCGCGAACACCGTGTACGCGTGCGCCATCTGGATCAGCGACACCGAAATGCCGTGGCCGTAGCTCATGGTCGCCTGTTCGATCGGACGCCAGTTCTTGTACGGACGCATGCGGCCGGCGACGGCGCCCGGGAAACCGAGCTTGGGCTGCTGGCCGAAGCCGACGCTGGTGTACAGCTCCCACATCTCCTGCGGCGGCATCTGCAGCGCGAGTTTCGCGGTGCCGACGTTGGAGGATTTCTGGATGACCTGCGACACCGTGAGGATGCCGTGCGGGTGGGCGTCGCCGATGGTCGCCGTACCGATGGTCAGCCGGCCCGGCGAGGTCTGGATCGGGGTGCTCGGTGTGACGCGATGCGTTTCAAGCGCCTGCGCCACCGGGAAGGGCTTCATCACCGAGCCGGGCTCGAAGGTATCGGTGAGCACGCGGTTGCGCAGCTGCGCGCCGGTCAGCGCGGCGCGGTTGTTCGGGTTGTAGGTCGGCAGGTTGACCAGGGCGAGCACTTCGCCGGTCTTCGCGTCGAGCACGACGGCGCCGCCGGCCTTGGCATTGTTCTTCTCCACCGCTTCCTTCAGCTGGGAGAAGGCGATGTACTGGATCTTGCTGTCGATGGAGAGCGTGAGGTCCTTGCCGTCGTGCGGCTCGCGAATCGCTTCGATGTCTTCCACGATGTGGCCGAGGCGATCCTTGATGACGCGGCGGCTGCCGGTCGTGCCGGCGAGGTTCTTCTGGTAAGCCAGCTCCATGCCTTCCTGGCCGGCGTCTTCCACGTTGGTGAAGCCGACGACGTGCGCCATGACCTCGCCTTCCGGATAGAAGCGCTTGTATTCCTTGCGCGCCTCGATGCCGGCGATGCCCAGCTTGGCGATCTTGTCGGCAGTCTCCTGCTCGACCTGGCGCTTGAGGTAGACGAAGCTGCGGTCAGAGTTCAGCTTCTTGTTCAGTTCGGCGTCGCTCATCTCGAGCAACTGGGCGAGCTGATGCAGCTTGTCCTTGGGCGCGTCCTGCACGTCCTCCGGAATCGCCCAGATGGCTTTTACCGGGATCGACGAGGCGAGCACGAGCCCGTTGCGGTCGGTGATTTTGCCGCGGGTGGCAGGCAGCTCCAGCGTGCGGGCATAGCGCGACTCGCCCTGCTTCTGCAGGAATTCGGTGCTCATGCCTTGCAAATAGAGCGCGCGGCCGGCGAGCGCGGCGAATGCTGCGAACAGGCCGAACAGGACGACGCGGGAACGCCAGGTGGGCAGCTTGACGGCGAGCACCGGGCTCGCGCTGAAGGGAACGCCCTTGGCGGCGGCGGCGCGGGTCATTTGGCCCCCGGATGGAGATACTGGGTGCGCGCCGGCGTGACGCTCACCATGTTGAGATCACGGCGCGCGTTGGCTTCGATGCGCGCGCTCTTGCCGAGCGTGGACTGGTCGAGCTGCAGCTGCGCCCATTCGATGTCGAGCTGGCGGGCGGCGGCTTGCGCGCGCTCGAGCTCGATGAAGAGGCGCCGGGCCTTGTACTGCGCGTTGACGACGGACAGCGCACAGCCCACCAGGGCCACGGTGAGGATGAAATTGATACGCCCGCTCACGAAGCGCCCCCGGCACGGAGTCGTTCGGCAACACGCATGATGGCCGAACGTGCGCGCGGGTTCGCCGCGACTTCCGCGTCGGAGGGTTTTACCCTGGCAATCAGTTTCAGCTCAGGCTTCGGCAGATCGACCGCACGAATCGGCAGCCGACGGTCCGGCTGAGGCGCACTGGCTTTGGAAGCCAGGAAGCGCTTGACGATGCGGTCTTCCAGCGAATGAAAGCTGATCACGGCCAGTCTCCCCTGCGGGCCTAATTCTTGTAATGCTGCTGCTAGAACTACTTCGAGTTCTTCAAGCTCTTGATTGATGTAAATCCGGATAGCCTGAAAGGTGCGAGTGGCCGGATCCTTGCCCTTCTCGCGGGTCTTAACGGCGTGTGCCACGATCTCGGCAAGCTGTCGTGTGCGTGAAATTGGCTCGACTGCCCGGCGAGCAACAATCGCCTTTGCAATCTGAAAAGCAAACCGTTCTTCCCCATAGTCTTTGATTACCTTTCCAATGGTCTGTTCGTCTTCCGTGGCCAGCCACTCCGCCGCGGACATGCCGCGCGTGGTGTCCATGCGCATGTCCAGCGGGCCGTCCTGACGGAAGCTAAAACCTCGCGCCGCATCATCCACCTGCGGGGACGAGATGCCCAGGTCCAGCAATACTCCAGCTACGTCTTTCACACCCCGCGCCGAGAGGGATTCCCCCAGGGTCGCGAAGCTGTCGTGCACGATCTCGAAACGCGAATCCGCAATCGTCTGCGCCGTGGCGATCGCCTGCGGGTCCTTGTCGAAAGCAATCAGCCTCCCCTTCGGGCCGAGCCTCTCCAGAATCCGCCGGCTGTGGCCGCCGCGCCCGAAGGTGCCGTCCACATAAATGCCGTTGGCGCGCTCGCCCTCGATGGCCAGAGCGTCCACTGCCTCCTCCAGCAGCACTGTCGTGTGCTGCAGCGTTGCCGTCGGTTGTGTCATGGCGGCTTAGAAGGAGAAATTGCTCAGCACGTCCGGCATGCCCGACGCGACGGCTTCCTGCTCGTTTTCAGCGAGCTTGGCCGCGTCCCAGATCTCGAAATGGCTGCCCATGCCCAGCACCATCACGTCGCGGGTCAGGCCCACGGCGTTGCGGAGTTCGGGCGAAATCAGGATGCGCCCGGCAGAGTCCATTTCGACATCGCATGCGTTCCCCAGGAAAATCCGCTGCCACGCGCGGGCCGACATCGGCCAGGACGCGATCTGCTCGCGGTGGTTTTCCCAGACAGGGCGGGGGAACAGGAGAAGGCAGCCGTGCGGGTGCTTGGTGAGCGTGACGCGCCCTTCGCTCTGCACGGTCAGGGCGTCACGATGCTTGGCCGGAATCGTCATCCGTCCTTTCGCATCGAGATTCAACGCTGAAGCGCCCTGGAACACCCTCTTCTCCCTGTTTCCTTGCCCTGTTGTTGTCAGTGCGGATCGCGCATTTTGGGACAGCAGCGATTTTTCGCCCCACAAAAATACACTTTTTCACACTTCCGCCCACTTTAGAGGAGCTCTAATTTGCGGTCAAGTAATATTCTGGGAAATTTTTCAATGAAATTAAGGACTTAGCGCGTTTCGTTGACGAAAGGCCGCAAATAAAAGGGACGTAAAATGAAGGACTTACGAAAGGGAGTGAAAGTCGGCTCTTAAATATACACATGTGTTTGCCGACCGTGTGCCCGCTTTCGCAGGCAGCATGCGGTGTGGCGGCCGATGGTCGTGTTGTGTTTCGTCGGCGTGACACTCGGCGATTTCCGTTGCCAACCCGATCTCGTTTTTGCGGCCGCCGCGCACGGCGCGCGGCCTTTCCCCCGCGCCCGTGGACAAATCGTTACGCCATGCCGCAAGCGTCGACTAGACTGGGGTGATGGCTCGTCCGCCGTGGCGGCGCGGGCGCTCGTGCACAGGTGCGATCGGCATGAAAGGCGGCAACGACAAACGACCGGCAGGCAAGACCCGGCATCCCGCGCCCGGCCAGCGGACGCTGCCAGCGACGCAGGGCGGCAGCAACGCCCTGCCGACCGGCGCGCAGGTCGGCGAATTCGAGATCGTCGACCTGATCGGCGAAGGCGGTTTCGGCATCGTTTACCTTGCCTACGACCATTCGCTGCATCGGCATGTCGCGCTCAAGGAATACATGCCGTCCGGCATGGCGTCGCGCACGCAGGAGATGCACGTCATCGTGCAATCCGAGCACTATGCCGGCACCTTCAAGGCGGGGTTGCGCAGCTTCGTGAACGAGGCGCGGCTGCTGGCGCAATTCGATTCGCCCTCGCTGGTGAAGGTCTACCGCTTCTGGGAAGCGAACGGCACGGCCTACATGGTGATGCCGTATTACGAAGGCATCACGCTCAAGCAGGCGCTCAAGGACCACCGCATCGTGCCGACCGAGCAATGGATCCGTGAATTCCTCGGCGGGCTGTTCGATGCCATCGAGACCATTCACCGCGCGAAGTGCTTCCATCGCGACATCGCGCCCGACAACATCCTGCTGCTCAAGGACGGCCGTCCCCTACTGCTGGACTTCGGCGCCGCGCGGCGTGTGATCGAAGACCTCACCCACAGCCCGACAGTCATTCTCAAGCCGGGCTTCGCGCCGATCGAGCAATATGCGCAGGTCTCCGGCATGCGCCAGGGCGCGTGGACCGACGTGTATGCGTTGGCGGCGGTGGTCTATTACATCGTCTCCGGCAAGCGGCCGCCGCCGGCCGTGACGCGCATGGTCGACGACGACATGGTCTCGGCGCGCGAGGCCGGCAAGGGGCGTTACAGCGAAGCCTTTCTCGCCGCCATCGACCGCGCGCTGACGGTGCAGCCGGAACAGCGCATCCAGTCGATGCAGGACTTGCGGCGCGCCCTGGCGATCGACGACGACGCCGGAACCGTGGCGCGCACCCGCTCCGCCGCCCCGCAGCGCGACGATCTCGAACGCACCCGCATCAATAC
>SPQI01000236.1 GCA_004570315.1 Oxalobacteraceae bacterium OM1
CTGCTCGCCCGCATGACGGGCATCGCGGCGCTCGCCGCCGCTGCAGTGCTGGTGCAGCACGGCGCGCCTGAGGCCATGGCCGGCGAGGCCTCCACATCCCGGCCGGCGAAGGACCTTCCCGTCGAGCGGGCCGTGCCCGGCTTCGACGGCGCCGTCACCTGGCTGAATTCGGCGCCGCTGACGCCGGCGCAGCTGCGCGGCAAGGTCGTGCTCGTCGATTTCTGGACCTACTCCTGCATCAACTGCATCCGCACGATTCCGTACATCCGTGCCTGGGCCGACAAGTACCGCGACCAGGGCTTCGTGGTGCTCGGCGTGCATACGCCGGAGTTCCAGTTCGAGCAGGACCTCACCAACGTCTATGCCGCGATGGAGCGTTTTAAGATCGACTTCCCGGTGGCAGTCGACAGCAATCATCGGATCTGGCAGGCCTTCGGCAATCGCTTCTGGCCTGCGGTCTACCTGGTCGACGCCTCCGGCCGCATCCGCTACCACCAGTTCGGCGAAGGCAGCTACGACAAGACCGAGCGCGCCATCCAGGCATTGCTGGCCGAAGCGGGGCACGACAAGTTCGATGCCGGCCTGGTGAAGCCGCCTGCGCCGGCCGAGCAGATGGCGCCGGACCTCGACAGCATCCGTTCCGAAGAAACCTATGTGGGCTACGCCCAGGCGACGAACTTCCGCTCGCCCGAAGGCATGAGGAACAACGCTGCCCAGGCCTACACCGTGGGCGAGCTCGCGCTGAACGACTGGGGCCTCTTCGGCAGCTGGACCGTCAAGGAAGATCGCGGCGTCGCAACGCAGCCCGGCAGCGGCATCGCCTACCGCTTCAGCGCGCGCGACCTGCATCTCGTGCTCGGGCCGGGCGCACCCGGCAAGCCGGTGCGCATTCGCGTCACGGTGGATGGCCATGCGCCGGGCGCCGATCACGGCGCGGACATCGACGCGGACGGCAACGGCGTCGTCACGCAGACCCGCCTGTACCAACTCGTACGCCAGTCCGGCAAGACCGGCCCGCGCCGCTTCGAGATCCGCTTCCTCGACGCCGGCGCCGAAGCCTATGCCTTCACTTTCGGCTGATCCGCGCAACGTCCGACTCGCTTTCAATGCGCGTCGGGCGAGGGCGTCTTCGGCGGGGCGACCTTGTGCATCAGCGGCACCAGCAATACCGTCGCGATGAAGCAGCCCATGATGAGCACATACACGTCGCCGAAGGTCATCGTGAGCGCTTCGCGATAGGTCAGCTGCCAGAGCTGCTTCAACGCGGCGAGCTGGCCGCCGGCAACATCCCCCGAGGCAGACGTGTAGCGTTCGGACAGGGTCGACAGCGCGCCGGTCATGGCTGCATTCGACTCGCTCAAGCGTTCCGCGAGCCGATGGAAATGCAGGTTCGTGCGGTCGTTCAGCACTGTCGCGCAGGCGGCAATGCCGAGCGCGCCGCCGAGGTTGCGCATCAGGTTGAACAGGCCCGACGCGAGGCGCAGGCGGGCGGGCGCCAGGCTGCCGAGCGTCAGGGTCACCGTCGGGGGAATCGCGAACTGCTGGCCGATGCCGCGCAATGCCTGCGGCAGCAGGAGTTGTGCCGCACCCCAGTCATGGGTGATCGCGCTGAATTCCCACATCGAGAGCGCAAAGCAGGCCAGGCCGAACATCATCAGCCAGCGCAGATCGACGCGGTTGGCGAAGTAGGAGTACACGGGAATGGACAGGATCTGGAAGGCGCCGGTCGAGAACACCGCGAGACCGATCTGCAGTGCACCGTAGCCGCGTACGCGGCTGAGGTACACCGGCGTGAGGTAGATGGTCGCGAAGATGCCGATGCCGATCACGAAGGAGAACAGGCAACCGAGGGCGAAATTGCGCTGGCCGAGCGCGCGCAGGTCGAGAATCGGGCGGTCATGCGTCAGGCTGCGCCAGACGAAGAGCACGGCCGCGATCAGCGAAGTCCATGCTGCCGCGGCGATGCCCGGGTCAGCCAGCCAGTCCAGCCGAGGGCCTTCCTCGAGCGCATATTCCAGGCAGCCGAGGAAGAGCGACATCAGCACGATACCCGGGTAATCGGCGTCGCGCAGCAGCGCGAGATTGGGGCGGTCGATCTTGACCATCATCGGCACGGCGATGCTGACGAAGGCGCCCGGAATCAGGTTGACATAGAAGAGCCACGGCCAGGAAAAGTGATCGGTGATCCAGCCGCCGACGGTCGGGCCCAAGGTGGGCGCCAGCGAGGCGATGCCGCCGATGGTCGCCGCGGCGATGACCCGCTGCTTGCCCTGGAAGAAGGCGAAGGAGGTTGTGAATACCATCGGGATCATCGCGCCGCCGAGGAAGCCTTGCAGGGCGCGGAACGCGATCATGCTCTGGATGTTCCAGGCCAGGCCGCACAGGATGCTGCTGGCCGTGAAGCCCACGGCGGACAGCGCGAAGAGCCAGCGCGTCGACAGCACGCCGGATAGCCAGCCCGACAAGGGAATCGAAATGATTTCCGCAATCAGGTAGCTGGTCTGCACCCAGGTCACCTCGTCGGCGCCGGCGGCAAGGCCGCTGCCGATGTCGCGCAGCGAGGCCGACACGATCTGGATGTCGAGCAGGGCGATGAACATGCCGATGCTCATGCTGCCGAAGGCGAGCACCCTGGCCAGCGTGCTCATGCTGGCTGGGTCGATGATTCCATGCGTGCGGGCATCCATGATCAACGCTGTTCCTTTGCGCGCAGGTCGACCGATGCCACGACCGAGAGGCCGGGACGCAGCGTTTCCAGCTTGTCGTCCGCACCGTCGAGCACAATCCGCACCGGCAGGCGCTGGACGATCTTGGTGAAGTTGCCGGTGGCGTTTTCCGCCGGCAGCACGCTGAACTGCGCGCCGGTGGCGGGCGCGAGGCTAGCTACGTGGCCGTGGAAGACGCGGCCGGGCAGCACGTCGACCTTGATCTCGACGTGCTGCCCGGGCTGCATGCGTGCGACCTGGTTTTCCTTGAAGTTGGCATCGACCCACAGGCCGTGCGCGGGAACGAGCGAAAGCAGGCTGGCGCCCGCACCGGCATAGGCCCCCTGGCGTGCCTTCCGGTTGCCTACGATGCCGTCGATCGGCGCGCGGAGCTCGGTGTAGCCGAGGTTGAGGCGCGCGAGATCGCGGTCCGCCATCGCCTGCGCAAGCGCAGCCGCGGCCTGCCTGTGCCGGGTGCCGATGACGTTGAGTTCGCGTACGGCGGCCAGTTCGGCGGCCTGCGCCTTCTCGCGCTGGGCAACGGCCTGCTTGTAGTCCGCATCGACGCGTTCGACGCTTTGGCGAGACACCGCGTTCACCTCCGCGAGGCCGTGGTGACGGGCGCGGTCTTCGCGGCTGCGCACGACTTCGGCATCGCTGGCCGCAATGCCGGCGCGGCCCTGCGCAATCACCGCCTGTTGCAGGGCCGAGGTGGCATCGAGATTGGCGAGCAGCGCTTCCTGCGCCGCGACGGCCGCTTCGGCCTTGGCCACGGCGGCGCGGTAGTCGCGGTCGTCCAGCCGGACGAGGGTGTCGCCGGCGTGCACGAACTGGTTGTCCGTCACCAGCACCGAAGCGATGTTGGCCGGAACCTTCGCACTAAGCACGGTGATATCGCCGCCGACGTAGGCGTCGTCAGTCTCTTCAAGGAAGCGGCCCTCGGTCCAGTAGCTCCAACCGAACCAGCCGGCGGCAAGCAAGGCGAGCAGCGCCGCGCTCGCGGCGGCGGTCGTGCGGCCCGCACGCTTGCGGCCTGGCGCGACCTGGCTGGGATTCGCAGTGGTGTTCATGTCATGGCTCCTCGATAAGACGCCGGGCCTCGCGCCGGGCTTCGACAGCGGTGCGGGCGCATTGGAATGGACGCACTGTATTGGCCCGGCCACGCTGCAACAAGCCTGCGCAGGGGATTGAAGTTTTCCTGTTTCCGCAACAATGCGGCGCCGAGACGTTCGAACAACACCCAGTGAATTGTTCCGCCGCGAGGAACAGTTTCTTTCGCGCGCAGCGGTTTTTCTCCACGCGGCCGCTGCATAGACTGCGTACTCCGATGGCGCGGCGTCACGCAGATGAATGAACCTCGCCGGAGTCGGCAACCCAACGCTCACGCATACGAGGATCATGATGAACACTCAAGTACGTCTTTGCATCACACTGGTCGCCCTGATTGGCGCCTTGGTGACCCACGCTTACGCCGAAGAGGCAGCCGTCGCCGGCAAGACACGCGCCGAAGTCATCGCCGAACTCGAACAGGCAAAGGCCGACGGCTCCTACGAGCGCCTGCATCGCCAGTACATATCGCATGCGGAAGACCTGCCGGTGTCGAGCGTCAGCCGCGACAGCGTGCAGGCCGAACTGGCGCGTGCCAGAAGCGACGGCAGTTACGAGGCTGGGCACAGCGAAGCACGCCGCGCCGACGAAGGCTTCACCGGGCACAAGACGCGCGAGGATGTGCAGCGCGAGCTGGAAGAGTCGCTGCACGACCCGGCCTGGCAGGCAAAGAAGCTGCAGTTGTACAGCAACTAAGGGCGTCGTCGACCGCCGCCGCGGTACGACTCACGCTGCACACCACAAGGAATGTCAATGGATCGTTTGCAAACGCTACGCGTATTCGTCAACGTGGTCGAGCACGGCGGCTTTGCGCGTGCCGGCCTCGTGATGAACATGGCCAACGCCGTGGTGAGCCGGCACATTGCCGACCTGGAAAGCCATCTCGGCGCCCGCCTGTTGAACCGGACGACGCGCCGGCTTTCTCTCACCGAGACCGGGCAGATCTATCTGGACAAGGCGCGCCAGATTCTCGAGATGTTCGACGAGGCCGATGCGGTAGCAGGCGCCGATGCCAAGCAGGCACGCGGCACGCTGCGCATCTTCGCGCCCACCAGCTTCGGCCAGGCGCAGTTAAGCCGCATCCTGCCCGAATACATGAAGAGCCAGCCGAATGTCAAAGTCGAGGTCACGCTCTCCGACCGGGCGGTCGACATCGTGCAGCACGGCTATGACGTCGGCATCTTTACCGACTTCCAGAAGTTCGATTCCTCGATGGTGGTGCGGCAGCTAGCCGTGACCGAGGTCGTGCTGTGCGCGTCGCCGGATTACATCCGCCGGCATGGCGTGCCGAAGAGTCCGGATGACCTCGTCAACCACGTCTGCCTCAACCTTGCCTTCGAGGAGCTGCGCCACGGCTGGACCTTCCGTCCGGATGGCAAAGGGCAGTACAAGGTACCCATCACGAGCAAGCTGACCTCCAATGACGGCGACCTTCTGCGCGAGTGCGCGCTGGCCGGCGTCGGCGTACTGCTGCGCACCTCGTTCAGCGTGAACGACGACCTGACGAGCGGACGTCTGGTGCGCTTGCTGCCCAATCACCATCTGCGCAAGCTCAACGTCGTGATGGCGTATCCGAGCCGGCGCCAGGTGCCAGCCAAGCTGCGGTCCTTCGTCGATTTCATGGCCGCGCGGTTTCCGTTGCCGCAGGCCGATCCCTGGTGCCCGGTGGCGAACCTGGCCGCGCATGCCTGATGCGCGTTCCGGCGTTCTAGGGAAGGCGCGCCTGCGAGCCGACTCATGCCGCGTGTGCTCCCAGCGCTTGCTCCAGCGGCGTACGGATCCACCGGCATCGGCACGCCGACGAAGCAGCCTTGCGCGGATTGGCCGGCATCGGCCGCACGAAGGACGGATCGATCCGGTTGGCATCGACCGGGAACTGGTGCAGATGCCTCAGTAGGCGCGCGGTGGGGCCGCCCGGGGCGGCGAAGAGGGACGGTTGTTGATGCAGGTCTCGGTGCGTCTGCACGATTGCTACGCGAGTTCCGGCCGCATCTGCTGCTGTACTCGCCTCGGTGCATGGGACACCATGTGGTGGGCACAACAGGAAGGGTGTTGTCTCCCGTCTCGTTTGCCTCCGCGGCGAGATGGATTTACGCCTGCCGGCATGCCGGCAGGCTTTTTTATGTCTGTGCCGCTTTCCCATCGGCACGACTTCGCCAGCTAGACGCGCCAGGAGATCCCGGTCTGTGCGGAGCTCTCGATGGCGTCCAGGATGCGATGCAGCCGGCTCGCCTCGTCCAGCCGTGGCGCCGTCCTGCCGCGCTCGTGCAGGCCGTGCAGGTCGTGCGCGATGCGCTGGTACAGCCGCGCGGTGTTGGCTGCGGCAGGCGACGCGAACGCGGATTCGTCGCTTTCCGGCACGGCCAGTTCCTGGCTGCCGCGCGCGCCTTCGTATCCCGAGATGAGTTTGGAAATTCCCGCGCCGGGATGGCCGTGGCTCCCGAACACCACGAGGTCGCCTTTGGTCCCGTTGATCTCGATGCGAAACTTTCGGCGCTGGCCGCCGGTACGACGAAACAGCGCAGACAGGATGGGCCCGGATTGCAGGCGCCCGTTGAATGCGAGCTGGAGTCCGGCCGGCCACGCCGCGCTGCCGGGCGACGGCGGATCGCCTGCGCTGCTCGCCGTCGCGTGCACATCGCATACCGTTTCGCCGGCCGCGTACAGCGCCGCGTCGAGCGTATGGGCGACGGCGCGGCGCAGCATGGCGGCAAGCGGCGTGCCGAACGCTTCCGCGCCGGCAGCCTTGCCCTCGGCTGTATCGGTGCCGTGCACGTTGAGCGAAACGAGTTGTCCGATGTGCCCGGCACGGATCAGTTCGCGGGCATGGTTGACGACCGGATCGACGCGCGACGTCAGCGCGACGAAGGCAGGTACGCCGATCCGCTCGGCGAGTCGCTCCAGCATGACCACGTCTGCGGTGCCCGGCGCCACCGGCCACTCGCACAGCACCGGCTTTTCCTGCAGCAACGCAGTACGCGCCAGCTCGCCGTCATGCAGGCTGCGCGAGGCGAGCACGACAAGCTGGACCGCCGGATCGGCGATCAGCCGCTCCGGCGTGTCGTGGGCCTTGCATCCGAACAGCGGCGACGCGGCGCCCCATGCGCCGCGATCGTGCACGCATCCGATCGCCGTGAGCGTGGTCGCCTCTAGCGCGTGCAGCGCGCTCACGTGCGCCTGAGCGACAAGGCGGGGCACGGAGCCGATGCAGATGAGGCCGACGCCGATGTTCGTACTGTGCAAACGCGCTTCTCCTGCCGCGGGACGCGACTGTTGAACATCCGACACTGTGCCGCGGCCAATCGCCGGGATGTGTCATCAGATCGACAGGCAAACAACGGAGCAAGCTGCTGCGATATCCCGGCCTGCCCGCAGCCCAGCGCCTGCAAGGCTGCGGCGCTGATCCGCAGCAATTGCGCCACACTGCTACTGTCTCCGCCTGCACCTGTCCGAGACAATCCACTCGTCGCCAGCGTTTGCCGGACCAGACACGAACGGCGGCGCGGCCGCTTTGCATCGACAGGAGAGCATCAGTGAAGACGATTTCGATCAAATTGCGGCTGTGGGGCACCATGGCATTCATGGCCATCCTGCTGGTCGCGCTCGGCGCGACGGGCATGAGCGCCCTCCGCAGCGCCAACGACGCGCTGCGCGACGTGTACACGGTACAGATGGCGTCCGCGGTCGACATCCAGCAATCCATTACCTTCACCTTGCGGGCACGCACGGCGCTCGATCGCGTCGTGATGCGTCCCGACGCACCGGAAGCTAGCGCCAACGTGCAGCGTGCCGAAGGCTTCAGCGTCAAGGCCGCGGCAGCGTGGAAGGCCTACCTCGATCTCCCGGCCGATGCGGAGGAACGCAAGCTGGCGGACGACGTCGAGACGCAGCGCGGTGCCTACCTGCGCGAAGGGGAGCGGCCGCTGATCGAGGCGCTCAAGGGCGGCAAGCATGAAGACGCCGAGCGCGTCATGCACGAGAAGATGGCGCCGCTGTTCACTGCCTACAGCAACGCGGCCGACAAGCTCGTGCAATTCCAGTCCGACCTGGCAGCGCGCACCTTCGAGGCCCGGCAGCAGCAATATGACAAGCTGATGGTCGGCGCGGCCGTCGCCCTGACGGTCGCCCTGCTGGCCGTGGTGCTGTCCGCTGTGCTGCTGGTGCGCGCCATCCTGCGGCCAATCCAGACCGCGCAGCATCATTTCGCCGCCATTTCCGGCGGCGACCTCACGACCCGCATCGATGTCGGTCCTGACAACGAAATGGGCCAGCTGCTCCGCTCGCTGGCCAGCATGCAGACCAGCCTCAACGGCACCGTTCGAAAGGTGCGTGAAGGCAGCGTCGCCATCGCCACCGCCTCGCGTGAAATCGCAGCGGGCAATGCCGACCTGTCGAGCCGCACGGAAGAGCAGGCGAGTGCGCTGGAGGAGACCGCGTCGTCGATGGAGCAGATCACGTCGTCGGTGCGGCAGAACGCCGAGCATGCACGCAACGCCAACTCGCTTGCGAGCGCAGCCGCCGATGCGGCCGGCGACGGCGGCACGGCCGTCGGGGAAGTGGCCAGGATCATGCATGAAATCCATGCCGCCTCGCGGCGCATCGCAGACATCACGTCCGTCATCGATGGCATTGCATTCCAGACCAATATCCTGGCCTTGAACGCCGCCGTCGAAGCCGCGCGTGCCGGCGAGCAGGGCAGGGGCTTCGCCGTTGTGGCGAGCGAAGTGCGGAACCTGGCGCAGCGCGCGGGAGCGGCGGCCAAGGAGATTCGCGTACTGATCGACGACTCGCTCGCCACGGTCGACCAGGGCACGACGCTGGTCGACAAGGCGTGCACCACGATGAACGGCGTCGTGACGCATGGCCAGGAAGTGAAGACCCTGATGTCGAGCATCACCGACGCCACGCGGGAGCAGGGCGCGGGCATCGAGCAGATCGGGGCGGCGGTGATTCAGATGGATCGGGCGACGCAGCAGAACGCCGCGCTGGTCGAGGAAGGCGCTGCGGCAGCCGCTTCGTTGAGCGAACTGGCCGGTCAACTCGAAACGCTCGTCAACGCCTTCCGCCTGAGCGACGGCGGCGGTGCCGCGCCGCGGCAAGCCGCGTCGTATCTGGCGCTGCCGCAAGCCTGACTGCGCTTGAGGTCAGCCGGCCGGCGCGGGTTGGCGCTGGTTAGCGCTGGTTGGTGCTGGTTGGTGCTGGTTGGGGCCTCACGCGGCGATGTGGTCCACGTCGCCCGTCAGGCCGGCCGCGATCAGCTGACCCAAGGTTTCCATGGCCGCTTCCGCACGTGGGGTCCACGGGTGGCCGTAGTTCAGGCGGATGCAGTGGCGAAAGCCGTGGTGCGGGCAGAAGATGGGGCCGGGTGCGATGCTCACGCCAGCCGCGAGGGCCCGGCGATGCAAGGCAATGGCGTCGATGCCCTCCGGCAGCTGCACCCAGAGGAAGTAGCCGCCTTCGGGGCGCAGGACCACGGTGCCGGCTGGCAGATGGCGCGCGATCGCCGCGAGCATCGTATCCCGGTTGGCGAGCAGCGTTTGTCGCAGCTGCCGCAGGTGCTTGTCGAAACCGCTGCGGTTCAAATACTCGGCCAGCGCGGCCTGCACCGGCACCGAGGTGCCGAGGCTGCTGCCGAGCTTGAGCCGGATGACGTCCTGCAGATAGCGGCCCGGCGCCGCCCAGCCGATCCGGTAACCCGGCGCCAGGCACTTCGAGAACGAGGAGCAATGGAGCACGAGTCCATGACGATCGAAGGCCTTGGCGGGAAGAGGGCGCTGGCGGCCGAAGTACAGCTCGCCGTAGACGTCGTCCTCGATCAAGGGAATGCCTTTGTCGGCCAGCAGCGCGACCAGCGCCTGCTTCTTCGCGTCCGGCATCGAGCTGCCGAGGGGATTCTGGAAGTTCGGCATGATCCAGCAAGCCGTCGGGCGGTGAATCGCCACGATCCTTTCCAATGCCTTCACGTCGATGCCTTCGCTCGGATGGGTCGGCACTTCCACGGCCCGCAACCCATGCCGCTTCAACGCCTGCAGCGCACCATAGAAGGCCGGCGACTCCACTGCGACGCAATCGCCCGGCTTCGTAACCGCCTGCAGGCAAAGGTCCAGGGCATCGAGCGCGCCGTTGGTGATTACCAGGTCGTCCGGATGCACATGAATGCCGTCCGCGACATAGCGCAATGCGATGTGCTGACGCAATTCGGCGTTCCCGGGCGACATGTCGGTCACCGACCGCCACGGATCGACATGCTGCGAGACGTTGACCATGGCGCGTCCGAGCCGCGCCAGCGGAAACAGCAGGGGACTCGGAAAGGCCGAGCCGAACGGCACGATGTCGCGCAGCCTGGAGGACTCGATCACCTTGAACGGAAGATCGCCGACGTCGCCGGTCTTCACCGCGTTCGGCAATGGCACGGCGAGCCCGCGCGCGGCGCGCGGCTCGGGTCCGGAGGTGACGTAGTAGCCCGACCGTTCCCGTGCACGGATGATGCCGCGCGCTTCGAGCAGGTAGTAGGCCTTGAACACGGTCGAGGCGCTGACGCCGCGGCTCACGCAGATCTGGCGGACCGAAGGCAGCCGATCCCCGGGCTTCATTGCCCCGGAGTCGATGTACCCAGCGATTTCGGCCGCGAGTCTTTCGTAGCGCTTCACGCGGCGGGCGGCGTGCCGTGCCGGCGATGCGGCCCTGCTACGCGAGGGAGTAGAAACAGCATTGAAGGTCCTAGCTGTGCCGGCCGGGCGATCGTCGGACCGCAACCTTGCCGTCCATGCCAACAGCGGCGAGTGCGCCGATTCTGCCGCGCACCCATGTCGTAAAACAGCAGCAGAGCTCCGGCAAAACCGCGCATCAGTTGCCCTCGGCCGCCTCGGCTTGTGTGTCCGATCCCAAGCGGAATCCAGACCGGGACACTGTATTGATCAAAGGCAGGGCCAACAAGCACGCGCCGCGTATTTCTGTATTCCGCGAACTGGAACAATCGATGCGGCGTGTCATCCAGCGCCTTGCCCGATCGGTTCCTCGCTTCCTCCTTGCGCTTGGCAGTTCGCCAATGCCAATGCGATCCCACCGGGCGTCGGCGAAAAGCACCATGCCGCGCAGGCATGGACTCATTCCGGCGCGGCCATAGCCGCGGCAGCGGGCCGTCGCTAAGCTTCGCTCAACATGTCGTGTCGTCGAGGACGTGTGGAACGGAGGAGTGCGATGGAACCGCTGACCAGGCAGACAATGCAGCAACGACCATTCGGCGCCGACACGCCGCTGCTGCGCGAGCGTCTCGGCTACCTGCTCAACGCTGCACGCAACGCCATGCTCACCGCGCTGGATGACGAGCTCGTCCCGCTGGGCGTCACCGCCGCGCAATTCATCATCGTGCTCGGCGTCAGCCATCACGAGGCGCACACGCCTTCCGAGCTGTGCCGCCTGCTGGCCTGCGACAGCGGCGCCATGACGCGCCTGCTCGACCGCATCGAGGCCAAGGGCATCGTGCGCCGGGTCCGGAATCTGGAAGACCGCCGCACGATCCGCATCGAGCTCACGGACAAGGGGCGCGCCTTGCACCCGCACATCATGCACGCCGTAACACGCGTTCATGAGCGGCTGGTGCAGGACTTCACCGACACCGACCTCGAGCAACTGCACGACGGGCTCCGGCGATTGGCGGCGAATGCCGCTGGCCGCCAAAACCTTGCCCGAATCCCTGACTAGTCAGAGTCTCCATGCGGAATCGCACCATGTTTTCTTCTCGCCATCACCAGCGCCACCGCCATCCATCGGTTCGCTTCACCTTGCGCATCGCGGCACTGGCCTGTGCCGCTTTCCTGAGCGCGTGCGCCGGGACCGGCGGCATTGCGCCGGCGTCCCACCTGCAGGACCCGGCCAAGGTGGCCGCATCGGCCTCATTGGCAGGCATGACGGACAGCCGGGCGGCGTGGCCGGACGACGCCTGGTGGCAGCGCTATGGCGACCCGCAGCTCGACCGCCTTATGGACGAGGCGCTGCAGGCCAATCCCAGCCTGCGCATTGCAGCGGCCCGGCTGCGCCAGGCCCAAGCCCTTGCCGGCGTAGCCGATGCGGCACGCGCCCCGCAGGTGAACGCCACGGTGAAAAGCATGCGCCAGGAGTTCAGCGCCAACAGCACCGTGCCGAAGCCGTTGGCGGGCAGCTGGACCTGGCTGAATGATGCGTCGGTGGGATTCAGCTACGAGCTGGATTTCTGGGGCAAGAACGAAGCCGCGCTGGAAGCCGCCGTGGGACGCACGAAGGCGGCGGAGGCCGATGCGCATGCGGCGCGCCTGCTGCTGACCGTAAGCGTCGTGCAGGCCTACCTGAAGCTCGACCAGTTGCATGCCCAGCTGGAACTGGCGCAGGCCACGCTGACCCAGCGCGGCGAGATTCTGCGGCTGACGCGGGACCGTG
>SPQI01000418.1 GCA_004570315.1 Oxalobacteraceae bacterium OM1
TCGAAAAGAACGGCCTGCAGGCGACGCTCGCCGCCAACGGCCGCGACATGCGGGCCGTCCTCGAACGGGTCACGCCGGACCTGATCGTCCTCGACATCATGATGCCCGGCGAAGACGGCCTGGTGCTGTGCCGCGAACTGCGCAGCTCCAGGCTCCGCACGATCCCGGTGCTGATGCTGACCGCCCGCGACGAGGAAGCCGACCGCATCCTCGGCCTCGAGATGGGCGCCGACGACTACCTCGCCAAGCCTTTCGCCGTGCGCGAACTGCTGGCACGCATCCGCGCCGTGCTGCGGCGCGCCCGCATGCTGCCACCCAACATGCAGGTGACCGAGGCCGCGCAGATGCTCGCCTTTGGCGACTGGCGCCTCGATACCACCGAACGCCATCTGCTCGATGCCGACAACACGATGGTGGCGTTGAGCGGCGCCGAATACCGACTGCTGCGGGTGTTTCTGGATCACCCGCAACGCGTGCTCACGCGCGAACAATTGCTCAATCTCACGCAGGGCCGCCAGGCCGATCAGTTCGACCGCTCCATCGACCTGCTGGTGAGCCGGCTGCGCCAGCGCCTGCGCGACGAGGCGCGCGAGCCGCGTTACATCAAGACCATGCGCAGCGAAGGCTACGTCTTCTCGGCGGCCGTCACCGTCATCGAGGCGCGCTGATGCGGATGCCGTCGCCGCGCTGGTTGCCGCGCACGCTGTTCGCGCGGCTGGCCGCCATTTTGTGCATCGGCCTCGTGGCCGCTCAGGGCGCCTCCTTCTGGCTGACGATGATGGAGCGCGACATGAGCACGTCCAACATGATGGTCAACTACATCGAACGGGAAGTGGTCAGTTCGGTGGCGCTGCTCGATCGCCTGCCGCCTGCGGAACGTCCGCAGTGGCTGCCGCGCCTGGCGCGCCGCACCTACCGGTTCGTCCTCGGCCCTGGCGTCACGGGACCGCAACCCGAAGGCGCGCTGTCCGTGCGCATCGCCGCCTCCATTGCTGGCGGCCTCGGGGCCGCCTATCCGGCGACGAGCAATGCCGTGCCCGGCGACGGCGAGCATTTCCAGGTGCATTTCAAGCTGAGCGACGGCGCGCCCGTCACCATCGACGTGCAGCCGGTCGCGGACCTGCCGCTGTCGCGCTGGCTGCCGCGCGTGCTGGCAGTGGAACTGCTGGTGCTTGCGGTCTGCTGCTGGTTCGCGGTGCGGCTGACGACGCGGCCGCTGGATCAGCTGGCCCGCGCCGCCGACACACTCGGCCCGGACCTCAAGGCCGAGCGCGTGCCGGAAGACGGGCCGTCGGAAGTGGCGCGTGCGGCGAAAGCCTTCAACGCGATGCAGGACCGCATCGCGCTCTACATGAAAGAACGCATCCAGGTGCTGGCCGCGATCTCGCACGACCTGCAGACGCCGATCACGCGCATGCGCCTGCGGCTGGACGTGATGGACGACAGCGCCGAACATGCACGCCTGCGCCAGGACCTGATGGAAATGGAAACGCTCGTGAAGGAAGGCGTGACCTACGCGCGGACCCTGCACGGCGCAACGGAAGCGCCGTGCCGCATCGATCCCGATGCGCTGCTCGACAGCCTGGTCTGCGACTACGTGGACGCAGGCAAGCAGGTACAGCTTCAGGGCAGGGCGGACGCGATGTTCGTAACCCGTCCGCAGGCCTTCCGCCGCATCCTCGGCAACCTGGTCGACAACGCGCTGAAGTTCGCCGGCGCCGCGGAGATCGAGGTCGCGTCCATTGCGGACGGCCGCCTGCAGGTCGCGGTCCTCGACCGCGGACCCGGCATTCCCGAGGACTTGCTCGATGCAGTGTTCGAGCCCTTCTACCGACTGGAGAGTTCGCGCAACCGCGACACCGGCGGCACCGGCCTCGGCCTGGCGATCGCGCGCCGGCTGGCGGAAGCCATGGATGCCGAGCTGTCGCTGCAGAACCGGCCCGGCGGCGGGCTGGAGGCAAAGCTGATCGTGCGCGAGGCCGCCTAGTCGGCGGCATTACCTCAGCGCGCAAATCGCAGTCTGCCCGGTGAGGCGGAAGGTACCGACGCCAAAGGAAGGAATGCGGCTCACAGAAAAACTCCCTGATCAGATGGAAGAGGAAACCGCGACGCGGCGACGGCCATTGGTGCCAAGCCAGACCAGCCCCAGGCCACTGGCGGCAAGCGCGGCGCCGACCAGAGGCACGGAGGCATAGCCAAGTCCCTGACTGATGAACGCACCGCCCAAGGCCGCGCCCACTGCATTGCCGAGGTTGAATGCGCCAATGTTGACGGATGAGGCCAATCCGGGAGCCTGGGCCGCTGCCTGCATGACGCGCATTTGCACTGGCGGCACGATGCCAAAGGCGGCAGCACCCCAGACTACCAGCGCGATCGCCGCGCCGACGTGGGTCGTCAACACCAGCGGCAGCAAGGCAGACACGATTGCCAAGGCAGCGAGAATGAGCTTGGTGGCACCGTCCAGCGACCAGTCGGCCAGGCGGCCGCCCAGGCTGTTGCCGAGCGTGAAGCCGATGCCGATCAGGACCAGGGCAAACGCGACGAATCCCGGGCTGGCATGGGCGATATCGGCCAACACTGGCGCCACATAGGTGTACAACGCAAACATGGCGCCGGATCCCAGCACGGTGGTACCCATGGCCAGCAGCACTTCGGGGCGCGCGAGCACCTTCAGTTCGCGCCGTACGTCGGGACGCTTGCCCGCTTCGCCCTCGGGCAAAGCCAACCACAGCGCCGCGATGGTGACCAGGCCGAGCATCGCCGTCCCGCCGAAGGCCAGGCGCCAACCCACCTGCTGCCCGATCCAGGTCGCCGCCGGAACGCCGCCTACGTTGGCGACCGTCAGGCCCATGAACATAGCCGCGATTGCACTCGCCTGTTTCTCTTTCGGCACGACGCTAGCCGCGACCACAGCCCCGATGCCGAAGAAGGCGCCATGGTTGAGGCTGGTGACCAGGCGCGACAGCAACAAGCTTGTATAGCCGGGAGCAAATGCCGAGAGCAGGTTGCCGATGGTGAAGATGAGCATCAATGCCATCAGGGCCGCACGCTTGCCGAAGCGGCTGAACAGCAAGGTCATCACAGGTGCGCCGACCATGACGCCGATGGCATAGGCGGACACCAGCATGCCGGCCGTGGGAATGTTGACCTGGACGCCGTCGGCGATCACGGGAAGCAAGCCCATCGGGGTGAATTCCGTGGTGCCGATGGCAAATGCGCCAACGGCAAGAGCAAATAATGCGGCAGAGGATTTCATTGCACGTTCTCGTTGAGGGGAGTCATTCGATTTCAATGGGTTGCATTGTCCTCCGTTTATATTTGTGGATTAAGCTCTGAATGAACCAAATTCCTTTGATTTGAATTCAAGAATGAAAACCACCCTCGATGAGATGCAGGCCTTCGTGGCCGTCGTGGACACGGGCTCGATCACCGGAGCGTCCGAAGTGCTCGGGCTGACCATATCGGCGACCAGCCGCACATTAGGCCGGCTGGAAGAGAAGCTGCAGACGACCTTGCTGCGCCGTACGACACGGCGACTGGAACTTACCGAGGAAGGGGTGGCCTTCCTGCAGCATGCGCGCGCCATCCTGACCTCGGTCGACGCAGCCGAAGAGCAGATGGCGGCCCGCCGCATGCGCCCGGCTGGACGGCTGCGAGTGGACGCTGCCACGCCCTTCATGTTGCATGTGCTGGTACCGCTGCTCGGCGGCTTTCGCGCCCGTTATCCCGAAGTGGAGCTGGAACTCAACTCGAACGAGGGCATCGTTGACCTGATTGAAAAGCGCACCGACGTGGCGTTTCGCATCGGTGTCCTGAAAGATTCGACCTTACATGCCCGGCCCGTGGGTACCAGCCGCGTGCGGGTCCTTGCCAGTCCCGCCTATCTCAAGCGCCACGGCATGCCGGCCAATCCGGCCCAGCTCACGCAGCATGTGCTGCTGGGCTTTACCCAACCCGAGACGCTGAATGACTGGCCGCTGCGCGATGAAGAAGGAAACTCCGTGCGCATCCGGCCTACGATTGCTTCCTCCAGTGGCGAAACGCTGCGGCAAATGGCCCTGGCGGGTCTGGGCATCGTCTGCCTGTCTGACTTCATGACGCGCAAGGACCGCAACAGTGCAAAGCTGGTGCAGCTGTTTCCGAAGAGGACTGTGGAGGTGCGCCAATCGATCAATGCGGTCTACTACCGCAACACTGCGTTAGCCGCACGCATTACCTGTTTTGTCGACCATGTGGTGCAGGCGTTAGGCAGGCAGCCATTCGATAGTTAATACCTGCGCTTTCTGACATCGAGGTCGTAAAACGAGGCGTGCGTATGGATCATCGCGGTGCGTTACGGCGTGTAGCGTGAGATGCACAAGCGAGCGGCAGCAAACTACCACCGAGCTGTTACTGGAAACGGATGGACGAGGCCGTCGTTCGGCCAGGAGCGGTCATTGCCTCTTCGCGATAGACTCCGAGTCGGTAGAAAAGTGATGTCTTATTGTCTTAGACCCCTATTAATCGTCATCAGATAGGAAATAAATGGAAGACACTTCGCCGCTGGCGGTCGTTCAGGCCCAACTCGACGCCTTCAACGCAAAGGATGTTGACGCTCTGATGCGTACTTATGCACCGGATGCCGAGCAATTCGCATTACACGGCGAACGTCTGGCAAAAGGGCATGACGAACTTCGGCCGCGGTATATGGCGCGCTTCAAAGAGCCTGATCTGTTCGCACGACTGCTGTCGCGCACGGTTATTGGCAATATCGTGACCGACCTCGAACTCATCTCGCGGAATTTTCCTGAAGGACTGGACACGCTCGAGATGCTGTGCATCTACGAAGTCGTCAATGGGCGCATCCAGCGTGCCTCCTTCGCGTCCGGGGCAATTACCCTCCTCCCGCCCAAGACCGCTTAGGGGCGGTTTGCGTCTGATGCCAAAACGTCTTGAATGACAGGTTGCCGTCGGCTTTCCGCGACTGGCAGCGCAAACCCGATAACACATGCCCTCTAATGACGAAGGGCCAATCCGATGGACTGACCCTTCGCTTTTCAATACCTCTTTCGCTTCTGTAGGGCGGTTGCATCAACTATGGCATCCAGTTGCACAACCGCGGCCAAGTGCTGCTACTGTGGCGCGCTACGCCTCGCGCCACTCGGCGACCAAGGTCCTGACCAGTTCGCCGGCCGGCATCTCCCGCGCCAGCGGCGCACCTTGGCCGGCCCATTGCACTGCGAAGTCGGTATTCCCCTTGGCCACGGCCGCCGTCGTCAACGCCTTGCCGGCATCGTAGGCGGTCGGATAATCGGGCAGGGCGGGCGCGCCTTGGCCGCCGACTTCGGTATGCATGCGGTTGATGAGACCGCGCGCGGGCCGGCCCGAAATGGCGCTGGTGATGCCCGTTGCATGGCTGCGCTCGCTCTTCAGCGCGGCGCGGAAGGCCGCATTGGCGCACGACTCCGGACTCAGGATGAAGGCCGTACCGAGCTGCACGGCGGCAGCGCCCAGGCGCATCGCCGCGGCGATGCCTTCGCCATCCATGACGCCGCCGGTCGCCACGATCGGCAGGCGCGTGCTGCGGCTGAGCACACGCACGAGCGCGAAGGTCCCCATCGCCATATCGCCCCGTTCAGGCTCGAACACGCCGCGATGCCCGCCGGCCTCGGCGCCCTGTGCAACGACGATGTCGACACCCGCTGCTTCCACCTGCGCCGCTTCGGCGGCCGTCGTGGCGGTGGCCATGGTGACCACACCGGCACTCTGCAGGGCCCGAATCCATTCGACGTCCGGAAGGCCGAAATGGAAGCTCACGACTGCAGGACGTTCCTGCAGCAGCAGGTCCAGCATCGGCTTGTCGGCGACGAAGCTCTTGTAGATCTCGGTCAGCCCGCTCGGCGGCTGGGCGCCGAACTCGGCGAAGAAGGGGCGCAGGTGCGCCAGCCAGCGCGCCTCGCGCTCGGAATCGGCCACCGCCGGGCGATGGCAGAACACGTTCACGTTGAAAGGCTTGCCGGTCAGTGCACGCGTGGCCGCGATCATGTCGCGCGCCTGTTGCACGGTGCTGGCGCCGATGCCGATCGAACCGAGTCCGCCGGCTTCTGAAACTGCCGCTGCGAGCTGCGGCGTGGAGACGCCGACCATCGGCGCCTGGATGATGGGAAATTGCACCTTAAGCAGTTTCAACACGTCGTCGGCTTGGGCCATGGCAATCACCTTGATGAGAGAGGTCGTTCAGGTATAGTATCCCAAAACGAGATGAATGAAAGAAGTTTGATTTCGTTTGGAGATGAATGTTGGACCATGCCAGTCTTGAAATTTTTTGCACGGTCGCCGAGGAACTGAGCATCACACGTGCCGCGCAGCGCCTGGGCCGCGTGCAGTCGAACGTGACCACGCGCATCCAGCAATTGGAAGAGGAACTGGGCACTGTGCTGTTCGAGCGCATCGGCAAGCAGCTGCGCCTGTCGCCGCAGGGCGACACCTTCCTGAGTTACGCCAGGAACATGCTGGCGCTCGCGGAAGAGGCGCGGCAGATGCTGCGGCCGGGCAAGCCGGAAGGACTGCTGCGCATCGGCTCGATGGAAAGCACGGCCGCTACGCGCATGCCCGCCGTGCTGAGCCGCTATCACCGCCAATGGCCGGAGGTGCGCATCGAGCTGTCCACTGCGCCATCGCGCCAGCTGGTTGACGCTTTGCGCGCGCATCGGGCCGATTGCGCACTCGTCGCCTTGCGGGCGGACTCGAAGGAGGAAGCGCAGCAGGAATTGTCCGAGATGGGACTGGCCGGGCGCCCGATGTTCCGCGAGGAATTGATGCTCGTGCTGCCGGCCGACCATCCCGCCGTGCGCCAGCCGGATAAGCTTGCCGTGCGTTCGCTGGCGACCTTCGCGCAGGGCTGCACTTACCGCACCTTCGCCGAGGACTGGCTGCGCGGCAAGTTGGTCGGCGGGCAGGCCGAGGTGAAGCTCGACGTGCAGGCAGTCGGCTCGTATCACTCGATGCTGGCTTGCGTGGCCTCCGGCACCTGCGTCAGCTTCGTCCCGCGCAGCGTGCTGGAACTGAACCCCAACCTGACCGGCATTCGCCAAGTCCCCATGACGAAGATCGACACTTGGTTCCTCTGGCGTGCCGGTGCGGAAACGCCGGCCGTCAAGGCGCTGCACGAGGCACTGGCGGAAGAGTCCGCGAAAGGAAGAACAATATGACCACCGCACAAGGCGCGCTCGCGGCCCGCCATCCGCTCGGCCCGGCGCTGGCCGCCGCCGCGATACTCGCGGTGGGCATGGGCTTTGGGCGTTTTGCGTTCACCGGTCTTTATCCGCTGATGGTGCAGGAGCAGACGCTGACCGTTCACAGCGGCACGCTCGCGGCGTCGATGAACTACGCCGGATACCTGCTGGGCGCGCTGCTGGTGGCACGCACCGGCCCGTCCAGCGCCCGTCTGCTGTGCCTGTGGGCGACGGTATTCAACATCGCCAGCATGGCGGTGCTCGCTTATGCAGATGCGGCGTGGGCCATCATTGCCGTGCGCGGCGCCTCGGGCATGGCGAGCGCTGCCGCAATGGTCGGCGTCTCCGTCTGGCTCATGCAGGCTGTCGGGGATGCACAGCGGGCGCCGTTGATGTTCGCCGGCGTCGGGGCGGGCATCGCGCTGTCCGCCGAGCTGATCACCTTGGGCCATCGCGGCGGCATGGGCAGCGCCGGCATCTGGATGCTGCTCGCATTGAGCAGTCTCGCCATCGCTGCCGTCGCGTTGCCCACGATGAAGCGCAGGGCGGCGGAGTCCTCGCCCTTGCCGCAACGGCAGGCGGCGGGCACAGGTCCGCAGGGCACCCGCGCCGACGCCGTGAAACTGATCGCGCTCTACGGCCTTGCCGGCTTCGGCTACATCGTCACGGCCACCTACCTGCCGCTCCTGATGAAGGAAGCGCTGCCGTCGGCGGACTCGACCCAGGTGTGGGCGGTCTTCGGTCTGGGCGCCGTGCCTTCGTGCTTTCTCTGGCATGCCCTGCACGTGCGGTACGGCATGCGGACCAGTCTTGTGCTGAACCTCGTCGTGCAGGCGGCGGGCGTGGCGCTGCCGGCGGTGAGCCATACGGCGACGGCCTACCTGATCAGCGCGCTGGTGGTGGGCGGCACCTTCATGGGCTCGACGACCATCGCCTTGCCCGCCGGCCAGCGGCTCGCGCACGTCGTGCGCTTCAGCATGCCGGCAGCGATGACGGCGGCGTTCGGCGTCGGCCAGATCACCGGCCCGCTGGTGGCCAACTTCATGTACGCCCGCAGCGGGTCTTTCTCCGGCTCCCTCGTGACCGCAGCGGGTGCGCTCGTGCTCGCGGCCGTGCTCTGTCTCGGTGTCAGCGTCCGGAAGGCGCCTTCGGCCTGATTCTCTCGCGCAATACGCCGGCGGCGCGCTACAAGACAGCGGCCTAAGTCGCTCAGGCCGCTGTCGCGAACATTGTCATGCGTTGCGAGATGTAGCCGAGCAGCTCCAGCGCAGCGGCCGGCAGCGGCCTGCCGGACTTCACCAGCAGCCTTGCCTGCGTGCCGCTGAACAGAGGGTGATCGATCGGTATGGCCTTCAGCTGTCCCGAAGCGATTTCCCGATACGCGGCGAACTCGCCGATCAGCGTCATGAAGTTGTCGTAGGCGACGAGTTGCTTCAGCGCCGTCAGCGAATTCGTGACCAGCGTCGGCCGCAGCTTGATGTTCTCCGCGAACTCCACCATCGCGGCGGCATGGCCGATGCCGAAGGTCGCGGGCATGATCGCCAGCGGATAGGACTGCATGTCGTCGATACTGGCCGGACCGCCGCGCACGGCCAGCGGATGATCGTGCCGCACCAGCAACACCACCGGCGCCGGTGCGCTCGCGCGGTATTCGATGCGCGGATGCGGCGGCGGGTTGTAGGCCAGGCCGATATGCGCCCGGCTCTCCGCGACTTCGTTGAGCACGTCGTCCACCGGCAGGATAGTCATGCCGATCTGCAGCCTGGGGTAGCGGGCGCAGAAGGGCGCGAGCACCTCGTTGACCAGCGGGTCCACATAGCCTTCGCTCAACACCAGCCGCACCTCGCCTTGCTGCAATCCCTTCAGCAGATGCAGCTGGTCTTCCAGCGCTTCCTGATGCGACCGGCAGCCGCGCCAGAACTCCAGCAGGTGGGCCGCCGCGTCGGTCGGCTTGACGCCGCGCGCCTCCCGCTCGAACAGTTTCGTGTCGAGCTCTTCCTCGAGCAGCTTGATCTGGCGGGTGATGACGGACGGCGAGGTATTGAGGCTGTCCGCGGCGCCGCGGATGGAGCCGTGGGCCAACACTTCCCTGAAGTACCGCAGCCGTTGCTGGTTGATCTCGCGCATCGCTTCGCCTCCTTCGCTTCGCCCGTATCCCCGATGCCTGCATCGTACGCAAAAACCCGATCCTGCGTTGCTCCAAACAGAACGATGTGTGGATGTAGTTGCTCTTGGTGGAAGCGACCCGCGCTGTCATGATCGACCGCACCACAACAAGACGATGTTCCAGACAAGGAGATTGGGATGCTTGCCATGCCCGCAACAACAGCCGTCGACGACGTCGCGGCGCTCTACAGGAAGATCAACTGGCGCCTCTTGCCCTTCCTGCTCATCTGTTACCTGTTTGCCTACCTGGACCGCGTCAACGTCGGCTTCGCCAAGCTGCAGATGCAGGGCGATCTCAACTTTTCCGACGCGGCCTACGGCGTCGGCGCCGGCATTTTCTTCATCGGCTACGTGCTGTTCGAGATTCCGAGCAACCTGATGCTGCCGCGCGTCGGCGCCCGCAAGACCTTCAGCCGCATTCTCGTGCTGTGGGGCATCACCTCGGCGTGCATGCTGTTCGTGCGCAACGTCCCCATGTTCTACGGCATGCGCTTCCTGCTCGGCGTGTTCGAGGCGGGCTTCGCGCCGGGCATGATCTATTACCTGTCCTGCTGGTACGGACCGCAGCGCATGGCGCGCGCCATCGCGCTGGTGTTCCTCGCCGGCCCGATCGGCGGCATCGTCGGCGGCCCGGTGTCGGCATGGCTGATCACCAGGCTGGCCGGCGCGGCGGGACTGGCCGGCTGGCAATGGATGTTCCTCGTCGAGGGCCTGCCCTGCATCGTGCTCGGTATCCTCGCCTGGCGCCTGCTGGCGGACCGGCCGGCCGACGTTTCCTGGCTGAGCAGCGATGAGAAACGCCTGCTCGACTCCGAACTCGGCGGCACCCTCGGACACAGCCATTCCTTCAAGGCGGTGGCGAAGGACCCGAAGATCTACGTGCTGGCCCTGGCTTACTTCTGCATCATCGCCACCATCTATGCATTGAGCTTCTGGCTGCCGACCTTCATCGCGGCGCAAGGCGTCACCGATGTCCTGCAGCTCGGCCGCTACTCCGCCGTGCCCTACATCGCCGCCGCGATCGCCATGTACCTCATGGGCCGCCGCTCCGACCGGGTGGGCGAGCGCCGCTTGCACAGCGCAGTGCCCGCCGCGGCCGGCGGGCTGCTGCTGGCTGCCTCCATCCTCGTGGACGGCAACCTGTTCGCCTCGATGGCGCTCCTGACCCTTGCGACTTCCGCGTTCTGGATGGCCTACACGGTGTTCTGGGCGATGCCGTCCGAATACGTGAAGGGACCGGCGGCGGCGGGCGGCATCGCGCTCATCAACACCATCGGTCTCTCCGGCGGCTTCTGGGGACCGGCCATCGTCGGCTGGGCCAAGACCGCTACCGGCAACCTGCATCTCGGCGTGCTGATCATCGCCTGCCTGCCGGTGACGGCCGCGCTCATCATCCTCGCCAGCAAGCGGCCGACGAAGAAGTAACGGCATTCCGCATTCACCTCAACGAAGGAACTCCCATGCTTTTACACCTCTCCACCTGGGCCGAAATCGAGCAGTTTCTCGAACGCAGCCGCAGCATCGTCGTGCCGATCGGCTCCAACGAACAGCACGGGCCCACCGGCCTGCTCGGCACCGACTGGCTCTGCCCGGAAATCATCGCCCACGAAGCGGAAAAGTCGGCCGACATCCTGATCGCGCCGACCTTCAACATCGGCATGGCGCAACACCATCTCGCTTTCCCGGGCACCATCTCGCTGCGGCCGTCCACCTTCATTGCCGCCATCGGCGACTGGATCCGTTCGCTGGCGGGACACGGCTTCGAAAAAATCCTGTTCCTGAACGGGCATGGCGGCAACGTCGCTTCCATCGACGCGGCCTTTTCCGAGGTCTATGCTGAAGCGAGCTTCGCCAAGCGCCGCTCCGGCTTCGCATTGAAGCTCTGCAACTGGTGGGACCTGCCGGGCGTCACCGAGCTGGCGCGCGAGCAATTCCCGACCGGGCACGGCGCGCACGCAACGCCGTCCGAGATCGCCGTGACCCAATGGGCACTGCCGCATGCGCGCAAGTCGGCCGAGTACTCACCGCAGATCGCGCCGTCCGGACCGATTCGCGAGGCACTCGAATTCCGTGGCCGCTTTCCCGATGGCCGGGTCGGCTCCGACCCCAATCAGGCGACCCCGGAAAAAGGCGAGGCGCTGGTGCGGCTGGCCGCGAAGAGCCTGGTGCAGGAACTGGACGCCTTCACCCGCGAGTCGGTTCCGGCTTAATGTCTGGTGCCGCCTCATTCAACTCACATCACGAGACTTTCATGAAACGCAACGACATCTATGAACGCCTGAAGGAACTCGGCATCGCACTGCCGGCCACCGCGACACCTGCTGCCGCCTACGTCATGGCAGTCCACAGCGGCGACCACGTGCACCTGTCCGGCCATATCGCCAAGAAAGACGGCAGCGTCTGGGCCGGCAAGCTCGGCGCGAACCTCGCGACGGAAGACGGCCGCGCGGCGGCGCGCGCGATTGCCGTCGACCTGCTCGCCACCTTGCACGCCCATACCGGCGACCTGAACCGCGTGCGGCGCATCGTGAAGCTGGTCAGCATGGTGAATTCCACGCCGGAATTTACCGAGCAGCACCTGGTGACGAACGGGGCGTCCGAACTGTTCGCCGAAGTCTTCGGCGACAAGGGCAAGCATGCCCGTTCGGCATTCGGCGTGGCGCAGATTCCGCTGGGCGCCTGCGTCGAAATCGAGTTGACCGCGGAAATCGAGTGAGGTGCCGCCATGTCCCGATCGCTGCTCGCCCGCATGA
>SPQI01000109.1 GCA_004570315.1 Oxalobacteraceae bacterium OM1
GGCTGCCGTGCCGCCGATGCCGCCGATGCCGCCAGTTGCGCTTTCAGCTTGCGGATCTGCGCGTGCAGCGGATCGGTCAGCGTCGCGATTTCCGCTTCGGTGAAGCGGGGGGTGATGTGCTGCGGGCAGTTCCAGTCGAAGCCTTCCACGGTGATGACGAACGCGCGCTCCACGCGGGCCCGGTAGCCCGGCAGGCGCACCTGCTCCATTAATGCAGGGTCGTCCGCAGCCTCCACCGTGCGTGCGCGGCCGATGAGCTTCAGGCGCATCTGGTTCGCGTAATCCATCACGATCAGGGAGATACGGTCGTCGTGCTTGAGGTTGCCCACGCTGATGTATTGAACGTTCCCTTTGAAATCCGCGAACGCCAGGGTCTTGGGATCCAGCACTTTCAGAAACCCGGCCGGACCGCCCCGGTGTTGCACATACGGCCAGCCGGTTTCGCTCACGGTGGCCTGGTAGAAGTGGTCCGCCGCTTCGATGAACGCGGACTCGCGCCGGCCCAGGCGATCGTTGCGCTCGATCATGTCGTCGAGGAAGGCATACTGCGCCCGGCTTCCCATATGCTCTTGCATTGCGCGCACGGCGGGAGTGAAGGTGATGTCGGAGTAAGCGCGGCCCATGGCGGCTCCTGAAAGGAAGTGGAATGGAAGCGCTGACCGGCAAGCGTCGCCGTGAAGCGCACACCTGCAGTCTCGTCGTTTTGCCGGACGATGAGAATCGGGACGAAAGAGAATTGTCCGTTCCTGAAGCGGGAATAATGAGGACGATTGCGAAGCCGGGCGTGCGCGAGCTGCCTCCTTCAGTGCAGGTCCTGGCTCGGCGACTGGCTCATTGCATCCGCCCCATCGCCGCGTCCCGGAATGACGTCTTCGGCCCAGCTCAAGGCCTTGGACACGGTCGGATAACCCAGCGTACTGGTCAGCAAGATGATGCTGTGGAAGATCTCTTCCGGGCTCGCCCCGCAGGCCAGCGCGCGCCGCACATGGCTGTGTGCGGCGCCTTCCGAATCGATCGCGATGGCCGCCGCGAGCTGGATCAAATGCGCCGACTTCTCTTCGATCGGCCCGGCCTTGCGAACCACCTTTCCAAGGTGTTCCACGGCGTCGATGAATTCGCGATGTTCCTGTCGCTCGTACAGGTAGTGCGATGGCAGCTCTTGACTTGGCATGATTCACTCTCCATACCGTGACGTGGATCGGGAGACGTGCAGCTGAAGCGGTGCGCCTTGCAGATGTTCGGGGATACCGCCCCGTTAGAAACCGGCACCGCGGGCCGGTTTCCCGCGACGGCGGCGCTCAGTGGAAGTCGAGCCGGAAATCCGTCCCGAGAAAGCGCGCGAAATGCCCCCTGACGACGCGATAGCATTCGCACGAACTCGCTTCGAGCCCTGCGCGGTCGAGGATCGTCACCTTGCCGCGCGAATATACGATCAGGCCGGCGCGCTGCAAGCTACTCGCCGCGAGGCTGACCGTGGGGCGTTGCACTCCAAGCATGGCGGCCAGGTATTCCTGGGTCAGGGAAAATTCCGGCTGCCGCATGCGGTCATGGCTCATCAGCAGCCATTTCGCCAGCCGCTGCTCCACCGCATGCAGGCGATTGCACGCGGCGGCTTGAGAGACCTGGCTGAGATAGGACTGGAGATAGCGCAGCGTGATCCGGCGCAACGGCGTATCGGCGGCAGTGAATTCCTTGAAGCGCGGCGCGGGCATGCGCAGGGCTTCGCCCGGAATCTGGCACACCGTGGTCTCGATGGCGGTGTCGCTTCCCATCAGCAAATCCACAGTGGAGAAACCCTCGTAGCCGACGGTGCCGACCTCGACCGCGGCGCCGTTTTGCATGGAGGCCAGGATCGAATGCTCGCCGACCAGCGGAAAGTAGGCCTCGCGAATTGGCTGGTCGCGTTCGAAGAGGAGAAAGTGCAAGGGCGTCTCGACGCGTTCCAGGAACGGCAGGAGCTGCCGGTAGTCATCCTCCGGCAGCATCGACAACAACAAGTTCGGACACTCCGCCGGTGATTGTGGAACTGTTGCCATGCAGGCCTTTGAAACAGGTGATGATGATTTGTCACGTCTCCTTGCGATGGCTGAAACGCCGCCGAGTTCCGAAGGTTCGGAACCTTGCCCGTGCACAGGGTTCAAGGTGGCAACGTTGCAATGAAGCGTCGCGGGCTGAATGTGCCGAGTCGCTGCGCACATTCAGCCGCATGGGCATGCCACACCTACTCAGACAGCATGGCGCCGGAGCCGCCCATCTCGGCAGGCAGATCCTTCATCTTCGGCAAGCCGTCGCTCATCCGAAGCCTGGTCTCGCCGTAGTGCACGTGGACTCCCGGCTTGAAGGGAAACGCCGGGATGGCTGCTGCATAGACGTCGATGAGACCCATGCCGGGGTGCTCGGTGAAGACGTGTCCGCCGCACACCTTGCACCACTTCCGATTGCTCTGCGGCGTCTTCTGGAAAGCGCCGATGTGTTCTTCGCCGCGCGTGATGCGAACCGATTCCGGCGCCCACAACGTGAACGCATTCACCGGCCCGGCCGACCAGCGCCGGCAGGATTCGCAGTGGCAATACCCTGTGCCTGCCGGTTCGCCGCTGACGGTGAACTCGACGGCGCCGCAAAAACAACTACCCTGGTAAGCGTGTTCCATGCTCATGACGTTCTCCTTGGTGTTCCATTGGGTTTCAGTGAGGTGCGCTCGCATTGCTCGGAAAGGCGGCGCACAATGGCAGTATCGTTTTCCATCACGCGCGCTTGAATGACCAGGCCTCTCGATCTCATGACCGAGACGCCGATTCGAGAAAGGTGAATGCCGTGGATGCCTTGTCCGATGTGTTGCGCGTCGTGCATCTGAGCGGCGCCGTCTACCTGAACGCGGAATTTACTGCACCGTGGTGCATCGAGAGCGACGCCGGCGAGCAACTCTGCGCCGAGTTTCTTCCCCCCTCCGACCGCGTCGTGTCCTACCACTTCATCGCCGAGGGCGAGTGCTGGGCAAAGTTGGTGGGCGACCCGCGCCCCACCGTCCGCGCGCATGCCGGCGACCTGCTGGTGGTTCCGCAAGGCGAAGCGCACCTGATGGGCAGCGACCTGACGATCGCGCCGACGCGTTCGGCGCCCATGCTGGCCGAGCATTTCCGCACCATCCCCGGCGAAGTCATGCGCATCGGCCATGGCGGGGGCGGCACCCGCACGCGTGTCGTGTGCGGCTTCCTGACCTGCGACGACGTCCTCAGCAATCCCTTGTTGAGTTCGCTGCCGCGCCTGTTCGCCATGGCGCTGGGCAACGGCATCGAATCGGCATGGCTGTCGACCGCGCTGGGCTTTGCGACCGCCGAGGCCGCGCGTCCGCAGACGGGCACGGCGACCGTGCTCGCCAAGCTGGCGGAGTTGCTGTTCATCGAAGCCGTGCGGCGCTGCGTGGACACCCTGCCGGAAAATGAATGCGGCTGGCTGGCGGCCTTGAGAGACCGGTATGTCGGACGTGCGCTTTCGCAACTTCATACGCATCCCCGGCATGACTGGACGGTCGAAGAGCTGGCTGCGGCAGTGGGTCTCTCGCGCTCCGCCTTTGCGCAGCGCTTCACCGGCTTGCTGGGCCGGCCTCCAATGCAGTACCTGGCGGGCTGGCGCATGCGAATGGCTGCCGGACAGCTTCGCTCCGGCGGCCGATCGCTCGCCGAAGTCGCAGAGGCGGTGGGCTACGAATCGGAAGCCGCGTTCAGCCGCGCGTTCAAGCGTGAGTTCGGCGAGCCCCCTGCCGTGTGGCGCGCGCGTTATCTGGACCGGACGCGTACCGTGCACTGAGCTCCGGCAACTTGGAGGATTCGGACCACTGCCGCGGCGGGCTGCAGCTTCAATAAATTTTCCTATACTGGATCGGGAGAGGACGAATCACATGAAGACGCTGCTTGCGCGTGCTGCCGCGCTTGCACTCGTTGCAGTCGGTTTGGGCGGGTGCGCCGTGTACGGGCCGCCGCCCGATTACGGCGGGTATTACGGGACGCCCCCGTATGGCTACGCCGCCCCCGCCTACCCCGCGCCCGGTTACTACAATCCCGCGCCGGTGTACTGGGGACCGCCGGTGTCGTTCGGATTCAGTTTTGGCTACTGGGGCGGCGGGCACGGTCACCATCATCGGCGCTGAGTGCGCCGCCATCCCCAAGGGCTCCGCGGCGAACTCGGGCAGGCGGGCTCACAATCGTCAAATGAAGGAGGCGAAATGCACACTTTCCACCATGGTCGTTTGCTTCCGGGCACCCTGCTTCTCGCCCTCTCGGCAGCCACCGCGCTGGCTGCTGCGCCCGCAGCGGACAAGTCGGCACAGGGCACTTTCGTCGAACCCGGTTCCATCCAGTGGCAGGACGGGCCGCCCGGCTTGCCCAAGGGCGCGAAATTCGCCGTGCTTTCCGGCGATCCGAGCAAGGATGGTCCGTTCGTGATCCGTTTGCGCGCCCCGCCCGGCTATCGCATTCCGCCCCACTGGCATACGCAGGACGAAATCCTGACGATCCTTTCGGGCGCCATGCATTTCGGCAGCGGCGACAAGGAAAACTCAAGCAGCGAACACGTCCTGAAAACCGGTGCCTTCCATTCCCTCCCCGGCAAGTCGCCCCATTACGCCTATACGAAGGAGGCGACGACGATCCAGGTCCACGGCAACGGCCCGTTCGACATTCACTATGTCAACGAGGCGGATGCGCCGCAGAGCGCGAAGAAATAAGCTGGGCCTGAGAGGGTTGGCCTGCGAAGCTCGACCTGCGACAGCGGCGCGTCGTCCGCGCGCCGTCACGCGAGCATTTCCCACAACGCGGCTGCGAGGCTGAGCAAGAGGAGCAACGCGGAGGCGATGAACCACAAGACCGTCTTGCGGTACTCCGGTTCGGCATCGTCTTCGGGGCGCAAGGCCCGATACAGCGCGATGATCTGGAACGCCACCGCCAGGATCAGCGACGCTGCCGGGATCACCGAGTGGTAGGTCCATTGGCCGGGCGCTTCGAAGCCCCAGAAGCGCAGGAAACCGAGCGAGAAGCCGAGCAGGACGGTGATCGCCGTGATGATTCCCTGGCGGTAACCCTGTGGTAAAGGCTTCGATGGACGTCCGTCGGGCATTGTCGTCTCTCGTGGTGAGTGCTCAAGGGCGCGTCCGTCCGAAACCCAGGCCGGCGCCATATTGACAAGACTAGTCCAGCAAGCGGTAAAAGCGAGGGCAATACCGGCCGGCACGCGCGTTGCACACTGCGCATATGACGCGTAGCAGACGGTCAACAAAACGCCGTGCCTATAATGGACCGGCTCCTCCACCACGCTTCCTTGCCATGGATAAACCGGACCGGCTCCGCCAGATGATCATGACCCATGCGGTTCGGCTGGCAGAGGAATCGGGTCCGCTGGAGGATGCGACCGAAACGCGTGCCGCCGTTCTCGCCGAGCCGGATACCTGCGGCCAGATCATGGTGCGGGCATGGCGGCTAGGTGTGCGACTGAAGTATGTTCCGGCGCTCGAACGCGTCCATGCGATGCTGCCGGCCGCAGGTGCCGCGCTGATGTTCGTGGTGGCGCTGGTCGGCTTGTCGATCGCGCGGTCCATCACCGAGGATCGGTACGTCAACATCATGGTCGCCATCGTCGGCATGCTCGGCACCAATTTCGTCATGTTCGCGGTCTGGCTTGCCGGGGTGGCCGTCATGCTGTTCAAGCGCTCGCAGCCGGGGGCGCAGCTGGGCGGGTTTTCGCTTGGCCACGCGATGCTTGCGCTGTCCGGACGGCTGGCGGGCGGACGCGCGTCGGGCGCGCTGGTCCGCTCCGCCTTCTCGGTGATGCAGCGCGCCAAGCTGGCGCCGTGGGCCTTCGGACTGGTCAGCCATGTCATGTGGGCGTCGGCGTTCGTGATCGCCCTGCTCGCGCTCGGATTCGCGTTCTCGTTCCGCGCTTACCGGATCGGCTGGGAAACGACGATTCTCCCGCCGGACTTCTTTACCGCGTTCGTCCATGCATCCGGGGTCATTCCGGGCTGGTTTGGCTTTCCCATTCCCGACGTCGCCCATGTCGGCGCTTCCGCGCTGGAGGCCGACCAGCGGGACTGGGCGTGGTGGCTCATGGGTCTCTTGACGGTCTATGGTCTCGTGCCCCGCGTGGCCGGCGCCGTGGTGTGCTGGCTGCTATGGCGGCGTGGCCAGTCGAGGCTGCAGCTGGACCTCGCCGACCCGTACTACGCGCGGCTGGCCGAGCGCGTTCGCACGGTGCAGGCGCATGTCACGCAGGAAGCGGGCGGCCCCGCAGGCGCGGAGATCGCGCATGCCGGCACGGCCGCAATGGCATTGATCGAATTCGAATTGCCGTCGAACGAGCCGATGGGAATCGTGACGCCGGTTGCGAACGGTGTCGCTCACAAGATCGCCGGCACGGTCGAAGAACGGCGCACGACGCTCGAACGCCTCGGCGCGATCCGGCCACGGCGGCTGCTCATCGCAGTGGACGCCTGCGCGACACCGGACCGTGGCACCGAGCGCTTCCTGCGTGAAGCCTTCTCGTACGCCGAACGCGGCGCCGTGCTTCTTGCGATTGGCGAAGATGGGGAGGCGGAGGCCGCCGATCGCTGGCGCAGATGGCTTTCCGGCTCGACGCTCGCCGCGATTGCCTGCCTTGCCGACGCTGCAGCCGCGCAGTCCTGGCTCGAGGGCGCCGATGCCTAAGCTCATGCGTATCGCAGTGATCGGCCACACCAATGCGGGGAAGACGGCCGTGGTGCGTACGCTGGCGCGGCTGCACTCCTTCGGCCAGCTGAACGATCTTCCCGGGACGACCCGCGAGAACGGCACGGCCGACGTGGTCCTCGACGGGACGGCCCGATTGCGTTTCCTCGACAGTCCGGGCTTTCAGGATCCGGTGGGACTCACCGGCTATCTCCAAGGGCTTAGTGCCGCCACCCTCGGGCTGCGCATTGCCGAATTCCTGCGCGGACCGGAGGCCAAACGCAGCTTCGACGCCGAAGCCAAGGCCATGACGGCAGCCATCGATGCCGACGCCATCCTGTACGTCGTCGATACGCGGGAATCGCCTCTGCCGAAGTTCCAGTACGAGATCGATATGCTCTCCGCTCTCGGCAAGCCGGTGGTGCCAGTCCGGAACTACGCGCGCCATCGCCGCGCCCGTGTCGGCGAGTGGAATGCAGTGTTCGCGGGGCACGGCTGGCACACGACGGCGACCTTCGATGCGGTGACGCCGGAACACGATGCGGAACACGATCTCTACGAAGCGCTGGCGCGGGCAGCACCGGAGTGGCGCCATCATCTGGACGAGGCGATGGCCGGACTCGTCGCAGCAGTCGGGCAGCGCCGCGACCGCGCGAGCCATCGCATCGCCGCGCTGCTGACCCGAACGGCAGCGGCACGCGACACGATTTCCAGGGAAGATTTTGCCGCACCGGACAAGCGCGACGCGTTCGTCCAGGCTTTCAAGAAAAGAATCGGCGGTTTCGAACGCGATTGCGTGGCTGAGCTGCTGGGCGTGTACGGATTCCGGCACGAAGATGCCGATGTCGAGACGCTGGCGGTCAACGATCGCTGGGCCGCGGACTTGTTCAACCCCGAAACCCTGCGCGAAGCGGGAACGCGTCTGACCGGCGGCGCCGCAGTCGGCGCTGGTGTCGGCATTGCCGTCGATCTCGCGTTCGCCGGCCTCTCGCTCGGCGCCGGTGCCGCCATCGGTGCCGCCATCGGCGGTGCAGCGAGCCAGGGCATGACGCAATTCGGCCGCAAGATCTATCACAAGGTGCGCGGCATCGAAGAGATCAGCGCGGCCGATGATGTGCTCGCGGTCATGGCGACGCACATGCTCCGCTTCGTGCGCGCGCTCGAGCATCGCTCGCACGCTGCGCAAGGCAGGGTCGCGCTCGACGACGTCGGTCCGCCGCCCGACGCGGCCGCCCTCCTGGCCATGGTGGAAGCCGCGAGGCCGGCACGCAATTATCCGAACTGGGCCGAGTCGGGCGCGGACGGCGAAGGCGTCGGTGCGCGGCGAAAGCGCATCGAGGAACGGATGGCGCTCGCACTGCGGCCGCTGCTTGACGAGCCGGGTGCCGGAGCGATGCCGCCCACGCTCACCGAACGACGTTGATCATCGTTCCATGAGGCAGGAATGAAGGCTCCTCTCATCAGCTGCGGCACCCTGGTACTTAACCGCCGTGGCGACATCCTGCTGTGCCACGTGACCGGCACGCGTCACTGGGACATTCCCAAAGGCCTGCAGGACCCGGGCGAGACGACCCTCGCCGCTGCCATGCGTGAACTCAAGGAAGAGACCGGCCTGGAATTCGATGCGGCCTTGTACGAGGACCTCGGCTTGTTCGACTACCGCCCGGACAAGCGGCTCTACCTGTACAAGCTCCAGGCGCCGGACGATTTCGATAGCCTCGGCCACCTGATCTGCACCAGCCATTTCCCGCACCACGTCACCGGCAAGCCGACGCCTGAGGTGGATGGTTTCTGCTGGGCGACGCGCGAAGACGTGCGGACGCTGTGCTGGCCGCGCATGGCGGCACGCCTGCTGGCGCTTGCGTGGTAGTGCTGCGGAATCCGGAACCATGAACGCCGCCGAGGCGCAGCGCTGCGTCTCGTTGTTCAGTGCTGGAGTTTCAGCGCTGGATTGAACCCGGCACCTCGTCGCGCCGTCTCGACAGCTCCTGATGCTTGTTGTCCTTCCACCAGACGAGAAACCGTTGGAAGTCGCCGTCAAATTTGTGCGTCTTCAAGTGTTCGAATGCTGCGATGCAGGAATCGGCATCGGCGGAGCCGAGCAGCGCTTGCCCAGCCTTGAATTCGCAATCCCAGTAGGTCGTCTCGATCTCGGCCAGCGGCACATATCCGCTTCCTGCGGACGACAAGAGAACGATTGCCGGCATTGAATGGAAATGCATCTCGACCCCCACCGCGGCTTCGATACTGCAGTGTAGATGCAAGTCGATTCAATGCATTGGCAGACCTCCAAGCTTTCGCGGCATCTTGCAAACGCGGCGTATGCGCAGCGCAAATTCGCTATGCCGCCTTCACGGCAGGGGAATCTTCATGGTATTCCCCGCGCGTCCCGAGAATCGCCTGCAGCACCACGCAGACGACCACGTTGCACAGCAGCGCAGCGAGACCCGTGTAGACGGTATAGCTGCCGCCGCCAAGTACGAACGTGTGGACCGGCTTGATGCCGTCGCTGAACGCAAGCCAGCTGCCGAGCGCCATGCCGACTGCCCAACCGGCCAGCAAGGCAGGTGCCCGGAACCAGCGCGAGAAAGCACCGAACACCACGGACGGGAAGGTTTGCAGAATCCATACGCCGCCCAGCAATTGCAGATCCAGTGCGAATTTGGTCGGCGCGAACAGGATGAACGCCAGCGCCCCCACTTTCACCACCAGGGAAACAACCTTGGCGACCTTCTCCTCGCCCGCATGCGTCACCGACGGATTGACATAGGCTTTCCAGAAATTGCGCGTGAACAGGTTCGCCGCACCGATCGACATGACCGCGGCGGGCACAAGGGCTCCGATGGCGATGGCGGAAAACGCGAAACCCGTGAACCAGGACGGGAACAGGGTGTTGAACAGCGCCGGCACCACGTCGTTGTTGTTGGCGACCGTCACGTGCGCCGCGTGCGCCATGAAGCCGAGCAAGGCGATCAGGCCGAGCAGAATGGTGTAGGCCGGCAGGAATACCGCGTTGGTGCGGATGGTGTTGGCGCTCTTCGCCGCGAAAATGCCGGTCAGCGTGTGCGGATACATGAACGCCGCCAGCGCGGAGCCGAGCGCCAGCGTGGCGAACGGCAGCATCTGCGCCGGCTTCAGAATCAGGCCAGTCGCCCCGCCCTTCGCCGCGTACACATTGCCGGCCGCACTGAACACGGCGCCATAGCCGCCCAGCTTCATCGGCACCAGCACCACCGCCACCAGCACGACGATGTAGATCATCAGATCCTTGACGAAGGCGATCAGGGCCGGTGCGCGCAGCCCGGCCGAATAGGTGTACAGCGCCAGGATGATGAAGGCCGCAGTCAACGGCAGTTCGCCGGTCAGGCCGAGTGCCTTGATGACCACTTCCATCCCGACCAGTTGCAGTGCGATGTACGGCATGGTGGCGACGACGCCGGTCAGGGCGATGGCGAGCTCCAGGGGACGGGAACGATACCGCCCGAACACCACATCGGCTGCCGTGACGTGTCCGGCGCGATGCGCCGTATGCCAGAGTCGCGGCATGATGGCGAACACGATCGGGTACACGATGATGGTGTAAGGCAAGGCAAAGAAGCCATACGCACCGACGGCATACACCAGCGCCGGCACGGCTATGACCGTGTACGCCGTATAGAAGTCGCCGCCCACCAGGAACCAGGTAATCCACGCGCCGAAGTTGCGGCCGCCGAGTCCCCACTCGTCAAGATGCGCGCCCTTGTGCGATTTGCCGGCCTGCCAGCGCGAGGCAGCGAAGCCCAGCACGGTGACGAGCACGAAAAAGAAAATGAAGACGCCGAGCGCTGCCCAGTCTATGTGCGATTCCATCATTGCACCCCTTTCCGTGCGTCGGTTCGATACACGATCCAGATCAGCAGCGACGTGACTGGCACCCAGAGAAACTGATACCAGTAGAAAAATGGAAAGCCGAACAGCGACGGCAGCTCCTGGTTATAGAAGGGAATCCACAGGAGGCCAAGGAAGGGCAACAGAAGCAGCAGCCACACGATACTCTCCCAAAAGAGGTTGTGAGGTTTGTTTGCGTCTTTTCGTTTGCGTCGTGAATGCGGGTGAAATGCTGGCTGGCGTTACGAAAAATTATAGGTAGCCGCCCTGCGCTTCGCTGGAGACGGCCCCGCATTTCCGAGGCTTGCGTTGAGTTCGATCAAGTCGGCGGCCGAGACTGGCGCCGGCACTACCGCAACCTCATTCCGCCGGCGGGCCGCGATAACGACCGACGTCGATCACTGACACCATGCCCGCATGGTTGCCGAAATTCATGCGCACATACGACAGCACTGCCGCCACGTCGGCATCGTTGAGCACCGCGCCGAACGGCGGCATGCCGTATGGCCGCGGATTGCCCGACGTTGCCGGTGCGAAGCCGCCGCCGAGGGCGACGCGAATGGCGTTCACCGGAGACTGCGCCGCAAGCACGCGGCTGCCGGCGAGCGGCGGGTAAGCGTTGGGCACGCCCAAGCCGTCGGCGCCGTGGCAACTGGCGCAGTGGTCTTCATATAGGGCGGCGCCACGTTTCAGCACGGTCGTGTCGGCGGGCAATGCGGCGATATCTTGCACCCCGACATGCGATCGGGCCGGCACTGTTTTCAGATAGGCCACCATCGCCTGCGCGTCATCGCCGGACAAGTGCTGCAGGCTGCCCGCCACCACGTCGGCCATCGGGCCGAGCGCGGCGCCGCGCGCCGACATGCCGGTCTGCAGGAAGGCCGACAAGCTCTGATCGGTCCACGCCTGGACGCCTGTGCCGCCCTCGCCTGCCAGCGACGGCGCATACCAGTTCAGCTCGGGAATCAGTCCGCCGTCGAACGGGCGGTCCGCCCGCTTACCGCCCAGCGCATCGCGACCGTCATGGCAAGCGGCGCAATGTCCCAGCCCCTGGACCAGATAGGCGCCGCGGTTCCATTGCGCCGACTGCGTCGCGTCCGCTTCGAAGACGCCAGGGCGGAAGTACAACGCACGCCATGCGGCCAGCAGAATGCGCTGGTTATAGGGAAAGCGCAGCTCGGGTGTCTTGTCGGAACGCACGGACGGCGGCAGCTGCTGCAGAAAGGCAAACAGTGCATCGGCGTCTTCCCGTGTGACCTTGGTGTAATCGGTATAGGGAAAGGCCGGATAGAGGAAGCTGCCGTCCTTCGATTTGCCGTTGTGCAGCGCGCGCCAGAAGTCGTCGGCCGACCAGCTGCCGATGCCGGCGGTGCGGTCCGGCGTCAGGTTGGTGCTGTAGACGGCGCCGAACGGCGTGGCGATGGCGCGACCGCCGGCATAAGGCTCGCCGCCGCGCGTCGTATGGCAGGCCATGCAGTTGCCCGCCCGCGCGAGATAGGCGCCGCGCGCCACTTGCGCGCCCTCGTCGGCCACCGGCACG
>SPQI01000252.1 GCA_004570315.1 Oxalobacteraceae bacterium OM1
GGACCGTACCTTGGCCCGCTCAGGGGCGGCGTGCACCGCCCTGGCCGACGACCGGCTCGCCAGTTTCCAGCGTGAATCTGGCTTGCGCGTCCACGCCGAGCACCTCGACGAGATACGGCATCAGCTCGCGCAGCATTGGTTCGAGCGTCCACGGCGGATTGATGACGAACATGCCGCTGCTGCGCAGGCCGAAGCCGTCGGGCGCGGGACCGCTGATGGACAGCGTGACGTCGAGCCAGCTGTTGCCGTGCACGCGCTTGAGCTTGTCGGGCAACTGGCGCGATTCCATGCGCTGCAGCGCCGGATACCAGACAGCATACGTGCCCGTGGCGAAACGCTTGAGCGCGTCGTCCAGCGTGGACTTGACGATGCGATAGTCGTCCTTCACCTCGTAGGGCGGATCGATGAGCACGAGGCCACGGCGCGACGGCGGCGGCAATAACGATTTCAGCCCGGCAAAGCCGTCGCCGCGCTGGATCATCACGCGCTTGCCGCGCGCCGCGGGCCGCTGACCCTGCTCGGCCGCATGCGCCTCCAGCTTGCGGAAGTTGTCCTCCAGCAGCTTCACATCGCTCGGATGCAGCTCGAACAAGCGGATGCGATCTTCCTGGCGGAGCACCTGCTCGGCGCAGTACGGCGAGCCCGGGTAGTAGCGCATCTTGCCGCTGGGGTTCATGGCTTTCACCAGGCCGACATATTCGGCCAGCGCCGGCGGCAGGTCGGTGCGGTCCCATAGCTTCGCGATGCCGGTTTCGAATTCCGCGCTCTTGGCGGCGAAGCCGGTGTCGAGCGCATAGACGCCCGCTCCGGCATGCGTGTCGATGTACATGTAGGGCGTGTCCTTCTGCCCCAGATAGCGCAGCAGCTGGATGAGGACGGTGTGCTTCAGGACGTCGGCGTGATTGCCCGCATGGAAGGCATGGCGGTAACTGAGCATAGGTGCGGTCGAAATCGGCGGAGAATGGGCGGAGGGATGCCGGCGCGCGACGGCGCCGGCTGCGAAGCCGCCATTCTAGCAAGCGGACTTCCGCTCAGTGCGACATCAGCACCGGCACGTCGGCCTCTTCGAGCACCACGCGAGTGGCGCCGCCCGGCAGCACGCGGCGGCCGCGCGGATGGGCGACGCAACCCATGACGATCAGGTCGGCCGTCAATTCTCCGGACAGCTGCAGGAGCGCATGGCCGGCGTCCGCAGTGACGGGTTGCCGCTGCAGCTGCGCCTTCACGCCATGGCGCGAGAGGAAGGCCGAGGCTTTGCCGACGGTTGCATCGCCCTGCGCCGCGTTCATGCCGTCGGTCGCGACGGCGAGATGCACCTGCTTGGCCTGCTGCAGGAAGGGCATGGCGTCATGCATGGCGCGCGCGGCTGCCGCACTGCCGTTCCAGCCGACGAGGACGCGATCGCCGATGCTGAAAACGCGTTCGGAGGCCGGCACGATCAACACCGGGCACACGGCATTCAGGGCGACGTATTGCAGAAAATCGACGCTCGCCTCCGGCCCGGACTCGCCTGATGCCGGCTGGCCCAGCACGACCAGATCGGTGAAACGCGCCTCTTCGCACAGCACCTGCGCGGCGTCGCCCTCGGCGAGACGCTGCTCCGTCATCGGCAGGCCGGCGGTCGCCGCCATGGCCGAGAAGTGTTCGAGCGCAGTGCCGGCGCGACGGCGGGCGAGATGCATGGCCTCGGCGTCGGCTTGCAGGCCGGTGACGGCCACGCCGAGCAGGCAGGCGTTCTCGTGGCGCGCAATCTGGATCGCGATCTCGACCCGCTTCTCCAGGAGGTTCGATCCGTCGACGTGAACGATGATGGTGGGATAAGTCATGGCGCGGCCCGCGAGGCGGGCCCGCCGCCGCACCGGCGGCACAGCGAGGCGGGCTCTCGTCCGATGTTAGAAACGACGCCGTTTCCGCGCTTGACCTGGATCAAAGCAGCCCTGCTCAAACCGGATTGGCGACACGGGGGCAACACTTGCGCCGAGCCGTCCGGAACCAGAGCGATTTCGGCTAAGATGTGGAGGCTTTGCGCGCCCGCCGCGCAGGCTTTTCATGCGCGGAACATGACCAACGATATCCAGACACTTCTCGGATCGCAGGGCCTGGTATGGCTGCTGCGATCGGCCACCGATGCCATGCTGATTGCCGACGCCGGCGGCCGCATCATTCTCACCAATCCTCCCCTGCTGCGCATGTTCGGCTATGGCGACGGCCAGATGGACGGCATGCAGATCGAACAACTGATTCCGGAGCGCTTCCGTCACGGCCATTCCGGCCTGCGTGAAAGCTACGGCAAGCAGCCGCGCGCGCGCAGCATGGGCACCGGCCTCGAACTGCTCGGCGCGCGCGCCGACGGCAGCGAATTCCCCGTCGAAGTCAGTCTGTCGCCGTTGGAGACGGAGCACGGCGAGCGTCTGGTGATGGCCACCATTCACGACATCACCCGGCGCAAGGAAGCCGAGGCCGCGGTGCTGGAAAGCGAAGCCCGCATGCGGGCGATCTTCGAAACCGCCGTCGACGCCATCGTCACCATCGACGAGCAAGGCATCGTCGATCGCTTCAATCCGGCTGCCGAAAAACTGTTCGGCTACTCGGAAGCGGAGATGCGCGGCAAAAATGTGAAGCTCCTGATGCCCTCGCCCTACCGTGAGATGCACGACGGCTACCTCGCCCGCTACATGCAGACGGGCGAGAAGAAGATCATCGGCATCGGCCGTGAAGTGATCGGCATGCGCAAGGACGGCAGCGTCTTCCCGATGGACCTGGCCGTGGCCGAGACGCACTTCCCGGGCCGGCGCATGTTCACCGGCGTCGTGCGCGACATCAGCGAACGCAAGCAGGCGGAAACGCGGCACGCGCGCCTGCTGCAGGAGATCGCGGCCGCGAATGAAGAACTCACGAATTTCGCGTACGTGGTCTCGCACGACCTCAAGGCCCCGCTGCGCGCGATCGGCTCGCTGGCCGACTGGCTCTCGACCGACTATGCCGACAAGTTCGACGCCGAAGGCAAGGAGCACATGCGCCTGCTGATCAGCCGGGTGCATCGCATGGGCGCGTTGATCGACGGCATCCTGCAGTATTCCCGCGTGGGCCGCGTGAAGGAGACGCCGGTATCGGTGGATCTGAACCGGCTGGTGCGCGACGTGGTCGATCTGCTGGCGCCGCCGGCGAACATTGCGGTCACGATCGACGAATCGCTGCCGACCATCATGACGGAACCGACCCGCATCCAGCAGGTGTTCCAGAACCTGGTGTCGAACGCGATCAAGTACATGGACAAGCCGGAGGGCCGCATCCACATCGGCTGCGCACGCGACGGCGCCTACTGGCGCTTCACCGTGAGCGACAACGGCCCCGGCATCGAGCAGCGGCACTACGAGCGCATCTTCCAGCTGTTCCAGACGCTGGCGCCGCGCGACAAGATCGAAAGCACCGGCGTCGGCCTGGCGCTGGTGAAGAAGATCGTGGAGATGTACGGCGGCAAGGTGACGGTGGACTCGGAAGTCGGCAAGGGCACTGCCTTCGGCTTCACGCTGCCGGCCGCGCCGCGCAAAAACTAACCAAATCGAGGGAAGGAACGTGAAAGTCGCAAACAAGCCGCTGCTGCTCATCGAGGACGACCAGGTCGATGCCATGACCATTCGCCGCGCCCTGCGCGAGATCCACGTCGTCAATCCGGTGGTCCACGTCGAGAACGGCGAGGACGCGCTGGAGTACCTGCGCAATCCCGCCAACGAGCGCCCCTGCATCATCCTGCTCGACCTGAACATGCCGGTGATGAACGGCATCGAATTTCTCAACGTGGCCAAGCACGACGACGCGCTGCGGCGCTATCCGGTGATCGTGCTGACCACGTCGGACGAGCAGCAGGACAAGGTAAACAGCTTCAACCTCGGCGTGGCCGGCTACATGGCCAAGCCGGTGGACTACCGGCAGTTCGTTGAAGTGATGCGCTCCATCGATCTGTACTGGACCATCAGCGAACTGCCCTGACGAGGCACAGCCAGCATGAGCAAGCCGCACATCCGCGTATTGATCGTCGAGGACGACGTCGTCGACCGCCTGGCCTGCCGCCGGGCTTTCTCGAAGGACCCCGACTGCGAGTTCACATTGCTGGAGGCGGAAACCGGCCGCGAGGGTCTGGACATCGCCCGTACGCAGCAGCCGGATTGCGTACTGCTCGACTACAACCTGCCCGACCTCAACGGACTCGAATTTCTGTCCGAGCTGGCGTCCGACACCGGTGAAGTCCCGCTGCCGGTGATGCTGCTGACCGGCGCCGAAAGCGCCGCCGTCGCTGCCGCCGCGATGAAGCGCGGCGCCTGGGACTACCTCGGCAAGGACGTCGACCGGCATTACCTGGAACTGCTGCCCTCCGCGATCCAGCGCATGCTGCGCGAGCGGCAGCTGGCCGAAGGCAAGCGGCAGGCGGAAGCGAAGTTCCGCTCGCTGGTGGAACAGATCGAAGCCATCACCTATGTGGTGTCGCTCGGTGCTGCGCCTGCGCTCACCTACATCAGTCCGCAGGTGCGCCTGCTCGGTTTCACGCCGGAGGAATGGCTCGCCGATCCGGGCCTGCACGCGCACCAGATCCATCCCGACGACCGTGCCCGCGCCCTCTCCGCGATCGCGGAAAGCCGGGCCGGCGGCAAGCCGCTGCGGTTGGAATACCGGCTCATGACGCGCGACGGCGGCGTGCTGTGGTTCCGCGATGAAGCCAAGGCGGTCACCGACGAGCATGGCCGCAGCCTGTTCATGCAGGGCATCCTGGTCGACATCACCCAGGACAAGCTGGCCGAGGAAGCGCTGCGCAAGTCGCAAGCGGAGCTGCGCCGTCTGGCGGCCCACCTCGAGAACATCAAGGAAGCCGAACGCAAGCGCATCGCGCAGGAGATCCACGACGAACTCGGCGGACTGCTTACCGGCATCAAGGCGAATCTGTCCGTCTACCTCGACCGCGCGGCGCGCGCCGGCACGCAGCCCGACCAATTGGTGGCCGATGCCGCCAAGCTGGCCGACTCGGGCTTCCAGTCCGTGCGCCGCGTGATCACCGACCTGCGGCCCAGCGTGCTCGACCAGCTCGGCGTGTGGGCAGCGCTCGAGTGGTATGCCGGCCAGATCGAAAAGCGCTCGGGCCTGCAATGCCTCTGCGACATCGATCCGCAGACGGCCGACATGGAGCTCGATCCCGACATCAGCACCATGCTGTTCCGCGTGGTGCAGGAGGCTTTGACCAATGTGATGCGGCATGCGGAGGCGCGCCACGTCAGCATCCGCGCGAGCCACGAGGACGGCGTGCTGACCGTCTCGGTGCAGGACGACGGCAAGGGCATCGATGCCGCGCGCCAGCTCAATCGCGAGTCCTGGGGCATCGTCGGCATGCATGAACGCGCCCGCTATTTCGGTGGTGAGCTGGCCATTAACGGGAGCGCTGGCCGGGGCACTGCGGTAGTGCTGCGCCTGCCGCTGGAGAATCGACATGCTGAATAAAAAAATCAAAGTCCTGCTGGTCGACGACCACTTCATCGTGCGCAGCGGCGTACGCCTGATCCTGGGCGAAGCCGACGACGTCTCGGTCGAGGGAGAAGCGGACAACGCGCAGGCGGCGCTGCAGCTGGTGCGAGAGAAGGAGTTCGACGTCGCACTGGTCGACATCGCCATGCCGGACAAGAACGGCATCGACCTGCTGCGCCTGCTGAAAGCCGAAAAGCCCAAGCTGGCCGTGCTCATGCTGAGCACCTACTCCGAAGAGATCTATGCGGTGCGCGCGCTCAAGTCGGGCGCGGCCGGCTACCTTACCAAGGACAGCCCGGCCGACGTGCTGATCACCGCCGTGCGCAAGGCAGCCACCGGCGGCAAGCATGTGTCGCCCGCGCTCATGGAAAAGCTGGCGACGATGATCGGCGGCGGCACGGTCGGCAGCCACGAGAAGCTGTCCAACCGTGAGCTGGAAGTGCTGAAGATGATCGCGGCCGGCGAAAGCCTGGTGAAGATCGCGGAGACACTGCACCTGAGCCCGAACACCGTCACCACCTATCGTTCGCGTATCCTCGAAAAGATGGGCCTGACCAGCAATGCCGAACTGACACGCTATGCCGTCGAGAACGGCTTGCTGATGTAGCGTGCCGGGGCCTGTTTGACCCAGGTCAAGCGGGCATCCGCCGCGGCCCGTAAGCTACGGTTTCCACCTAGGCACGTCGCCATCTCCCCTGCACTTCCCTCTGTAGGGCTTCCCCTACATCCCTTTGTCTGGCCGCCGTGACAAAACACGACAGGCGGACGTGACATCTTTTCAGCCTGAGAGGATCGATACTTCTCATACCGGAACAACGCACTGTTCCGAACCGATCCGAACCACTGTACGAGGTTGTCATGCAAACCATTTCCATCGTTCCCGCCAAAGCGACCGAAGCCGCTGCCAACTCCTGCGCCGGCGAACGCCAGGATCGCCAGGTGAAATGCTCCTCGTGCAGCCTGCACCAGCTCTGCCTGCCCACCGGCCTCGGCGACGCCGACACGCAGCAGCTGGACAGCATCATCGTCCGCCGCCGCAAGGTCCAGCGCGACGGTAACCTGTTCCACATGGGTGACCGTTTCAGCAACCTCTACGCCATCCGCCTGGGCCACTTCAAGACCCATCAGGTGAGCGCGGACGGCGCCGAACAGATCACGGGCTTCCAGATGGCAGGCGAACTGCTGGGCATGGACGCCATCAGCGCCGACCGTCACAACTCCTACGCCGTGGCGCTGGAAGACAGCGAAGTCTGCGAGATTCCGTTCTCGAAGCTGGAAGAGCTGTTCGGCGCCATGCCCACGCTGCTGCGCCACTTCCATCGCATGATGAGCCAGGAAATCACCCGCGACCAAAGCGCCATGCTCCTGCTCGGCAACATGCGTGCCGAACAGCGTTTTGCCGCCTTCCTGGTCAACCTTTCCTCGCGCTACAAGGTGCGCGGCTACTCCTCGCTCGGCTTCCAGCTGCGCATGTCGCGGGAAGACATCGGCAACTATCTCGGCCTGACCATCGAAAGCATCAGCCGCCTGCTGTCCCGCTTCAAGAAGCGGGGCCTGCTGAAGGTCAGCAACCGCGAGATCGAACTGCTGGACCTGCCCGCGCTGAAGGAAATGGCCCTGGGCACGGCCGTTACGACGGCGCAATAAATCAGCGAATCCCCGCACCGAACCGCCGGTGCCATGCGCGGCCGCACAGCCGCCGATCCGTTGTTTCCTGTCGCGGCACTTGGCACTGCCGGCCGCGCCACTGCGATTCCGCAATGACTTCAGGCGCACGGCTGCGCCATCATGCGCAGGAGATACGTCGTTCGCCAGGAGGAAGCATGAAACCGCTGCTGTTTGCCCTGCCCGGTTCCGGGCCGCTGGGGGCACAGCTCGCCCGTACCTTCGACTGCGACATCGGCGACCTCGAAGTGCACCGATTTCCGGATGGCGAATCCTATGTGCGCCTGCACGCCGGCGCGGCGGGACGCGACGTCGTGTTCGCGGCACAACTCGATCGCCCCGACGACAAGCTGCTCGGCCTCTACTTCGCTGCCGCGACGGCGCAGGAACTCGGCGCTCGACGTGTCGGCCTGGTCCTGCCGTATTTGCCCTACATGCGCCAGGACGCCCGCTTCAAGCCGGGCGAAGCGATTACGTCCGTGCACTTTGCGCGCCTGCTGTCCGGTTGCTGCGACTGGATGGTCACGGTGGATCCGCACCTGCACCGGCATCACAGCCTGTCCGAGATCTACGCCATCCGCACGTCGGTGATTCACGCCGCGCCGGACATGGCACGGTGGATCGGCGCGAACGTCGCCGCGCCGTTCATCGTCGGGCCCGATGCAGAGAGCGAGCAATGGGTACGGCATGTGGCGGCGCTGGCCGGCTGTCCGTACACCGTGTTCGAGAAAGTCAGGCGCGGCGACCGCGACGTCGAGGTGAGCCTGCGCGAGAGCAGCGACTGGCAGGACCGCACGCCGGTGCTGGTGGACGACATCGTCTCGACGGCGCGCACGATGGTGGAAGCGGCAAAGCGCGTGATCGAACTGGGCCTGCCGCCGCCGGTGTGCGTAGGCGTGCACGCGCTGTTCGCGGGCGATGCCTACGACGCCTTGCGCGCCGCCGGCGTCGAGCGAATCGTCACCTGCAATACGGTGCCGCACGACAGCAACGCCATCGACGTGATGCCGGCCCTTGGCAAGGCCATTGCTGACATGCTGGCCTGACTTTGTTCAGCGCCGCGCGTACATGCCGGCGATGCGCTCGCCCAACCGGGTCTGCAGCGCATTGCGCTTGAGCTTCAGCGTGGGCGTGATGAGTCCGCTTTCGATGGTCCACGGCTCCAGCGTGAGACGCACGGCTTTCGGCACCGCATAGCGCGGAAAATGCTGCGTGGCCGTCTGGATGCGTTCCAGCGCGGCGCCGCGCGCGGCGTCCGACTCCAGACTGGCAGGCGATTCCGGATCGATCCCGAGCGACGCGGCCAGCTCCTTCCACGCATGCCTGGCAAGCACCACGAACGCGCCGATGAACGGCCGGTCCTCGCCGATCACCATGGCCTGTTCGAACAACGGGTCCGACGTGATGGCCAGTTCGAGGTCCGCCGGCGCAATCTTCTCACCCGTGGACGTCACGATGATTTCCTTGATGCGGCCGACGATGCGGATCCGCCCCGCGTCAATGGCCGCCTGGTCGCCGGTGCGCAGCCAGCCGTCGGCCGTCATGGTCCGTTGCGTATCTTCCGGCCGGTTCCAGTAGCCGCGCATCACGCTCGGCCCGCGTACCTGCAGTTCGTTGTTTTCGCCGGTGCGCACCTCGACGCCGCGCAAGGCGCGGCCGACGGTGGCGGGCCAGTTGTCCTGCAGCGAATTGGCGGCCACCACGGGCGAGGTCTCGGTCATGCCGTAGCCCTGCAGCAGCGGCAGGCCGAGACCGACGAAGCAGCGGGTGACGGCAGATGAAATCGGCGCACCGCCGCTGACGGCGACATACAGCCGCCCGCCGAACTGCGCCAGCAGTTTGCGCGCCACCAGCGGTTCCAGCATGGACCAGAGCAGGTCGTCCAGGGGCGCGGAGCGCTTACCCTCGACAGGCATGCCCTGGCGCCGGCAGAAGCGGCGCCATCCCACCTCCTCCGCGAGCCGGAACATGGCCCGCGTCACCGCGCCCGATGCCGCAAGGGTTTCCTGCAGCTTCGCGTAGAAGCGTTCATAGATGCGAGGAACGGACACCAGCACCGTCGGCCGCACCGTCTTGAGATCCTCGGGAATATCGGCCACGGAACGGGCATACGCGACGCAGCTGCCCGTGGCGATGGGCAGGTAATAGCCGATGGTGCGCTCGAAGGTGTGCGACAGCGGCAGGAAGGACAGGAATACGTCGTTCTCGCGTGCCGGCACGAGTTCGAGCACGGCCTCGATGTTGGCGACGATGTTGCCGTGGGTGAGCATGACACCCTTGGGCCGGCCCATCGTCCCCGACGTGTAGACGATGCCGGCGAGGTCTTCGGTGCCGGGCGGCGCAGGTTCGGCATGCGGCTGGCCGGCGCCCTGGACGAGCCAATCCTTGAGTGCCATGACGGCCACGCCCGGCGCATGCTCGGCACGGCGGACCGCCTCGTTTCCGGTGACCACAACCATCTTCAGCGATTCGGGGATATAGCCGGCTGCGGCAACGGCTTCCCATTGCGCCGCGTTCGACAGCACCAGCAGCCCGGCCTGTGCATCGGAAAGGATGTAGGCGATGCTCGCGGGATTGTCGATGGCGTGCATCGGCACCGGCACCATCGCCCGCCGCAGGACGGCCTGGTCAATGCAGACGTAATTGACGCTGTTCGGCAGCAGCACCGCGACGCGCGCCCCGCGTTCGAGGCCCACGGCATCGAGCGCGCGGCTCCACGCGTCCACGGACCCGGCCATCTCCTGCCAGGTAGTGCTGACCCAGCGTCCGCCGGCGAGGTCGTACTCGCGATAGGCCTCGGCCGCCGGGGACAAGCGCACGCGCCGGTCGAAGAGCTCCGGCAGCGTGCGGGAAGGTTTTGCGCCGGTGTCGTTCATGCAGGGTCAGCGCATTCGAAGTGAGCGTCGTCGTGGACGATCCAGGCGACGATGTGGTTGTACGACATGGGATGTCCCCGATGGTTGCCGGCAACGAAAGCCGGTGCCCAGAGTAAGCGGCCTGGCCTGCAAAAACTTGACAGGAGTCAAATTTTTTCCAGGCGGCGTTGTCCGCGGTACGTCCATGCATACGCGTCCGGCTCTGTTTGACTCAGGTCAATCGCGCGCCGCCCTTCGCTTCCTACCATGGCAGCCACACCATTGAACCGGAGGTCCGCCATGTCCGCCATGTTGCAAGACAAGGTCGCGCTCGTCACCGGGGCAGGCTCTGGCATTGGCCGCGCCGTCGCCCTCGCCTATGCCGCGGCGGGCGCCAGGGTCGTGGTCTCCGACATCCATGACGCGCGCGGCCGGCAGACGGTCGACCAGATCGTCGAGCTGCGGGGCGAGGCAATCTTCCAGCACGCCGACACCTCGCGCCCGGAAGACAATGCCGCGCTGGTGCAGGCGGCGCTGGACCGCTTCGGTGCGATCCACATCGCCTGCAACAACGCCGGCGTCGGCGGCGAGGCCCACGTGATCGGCGATTGTCCGCCGGAGGAATGGAACCGCGTCATCGGCATCAACCTGAGCGGCGTGTTCTACGGCATGCGCTACCAGATCCCCGCCATGCTGCGCGCCGGCGGCGGCAGCATCGTGAACATCGGCTCGATCCTGTCGCAGGTTGGCTTCCGCGAGCATGCGCCCTACGTCGCCGCCAAGCACGGCCTGCTCGGACTGGCGCGCACCGCCGCGCTCGAATACGCCTCGCAGCACATCCGCGTGAACACGGTGGGCCCGGCCTTCATCAAGACGCCGCTGCTCGACAACCTGCCGCCGCAGACGCTCGACGCCCTGGCCGCGCTGCATCCGGTCGGCCGCCTCGGGCGCCCCGAAGAAATCGCCGAACTGGTGCTCTGGCTCAGCTCCGACAAGGCGTCCTTCGTCAACGGCGCCTACTACGCCGCGGACGGCGGCTATCTCTCGCAGTAGAGCCGGTCATGAACGGAGGTTGTCATGCACGCCTTGACCCGATGCCTCGCCGCCTGCCTGCTCCTGGCATGCGCCCTTCAGATTGCCGCCGCGAAAGGCAGGGCGGAGACCCGTACGGAAGCCGGGAACGACTACTACGCCGGAGGTGAGCTGCGCATCGATGAACCGGTGCAAGGCGACCTGTTCGCCGCCGGCGGGCACGTGACCTTGCAGCGCGACGTCGGCGCCGATGCCGCCGTGGTGGGCGGCACAGTCAACGTGCGTTCGCCGGTCGGCCAGGATCTGCGGGTGGCGGGCGGCGACGTGACGATTGCGGACGCCATTGAGGGCGAACTGGCGGCCGCCGGCGGCAGCATCACGCTGGCGGACTCGGCCGACGTCGCCGGCTCGGCCCTGCTCGCCGGCGGCGAGGTGATCGTCAACGGACGCATCGGCAAGGGCGCGCGCATCTACGCGGGCGAGATCACGATCAACGGCCTCATCGAAGGCGACGTGCGCCTGTATGCGCCGGATATCCGGTTCGGTCCGAATGCGCGCATCGACGGCAACCTCTTCTATGCGAGCGAGGCGCCGCTGCCGCAGGAGCAGCTGCAGCAGGTGTCGGGCCGGGTCGTGCGCGAACGTGCGCCGGGGCGCTGGAACCGAGAGCATCGGCACACGCTGGTGTCCTGGTTCCATCCGATTTTCTTTCTCGGCATGCTGGCGCTGGGATTCGTCCTCTATCTCCTCTTTCCGAATGCGATCGACGGCGTCTCGCGCACCGTGTCGAACACGCCGGGACGCAGCATGCTGGTGGGCATCGCCCTGCTGTTCTGCCTGCCGCCGCTGGCCATCTTGCTGATGGTCACCGTCATCGGGCTGCCGCTGGCCTTCGTGGTACTGCTGGCGTATCCGCTGCTGCTATTGCTCGGCTATCTGGGCGCGGCGTTCGCGCTCGGCCGCAAGCTGGCCGAGGCCGGCAAGCAGCCGCCCGCGCTCGGCAAGGGCCGGCAGGCGGCATTCCTCG
>SPQI01000334.1 GCA_004570315.1 Oxalobacteraceae bacterium OM1
GAGCCAGGCCATGAGTTCGCCTGCGCCTGCGGAGCGCATCGCGCCGACCGTGTTTTCGAGCACGCCAAGCGAAAGCCCGCGCCAGCCGGCGTGGGCAGCGCCTACGACACGCCCCTGCACGTCGGCGAAGAGAACCGGCAGGCAGTCCGCGGTCTGGATCACGCAAACCACGCCACGCGCGCTCGCGATGCTCGCATCGGCGTCGATGGCGTGCGCCACGCCGGCCGCATCGACCACGCCTGCGCCATGCACCTGCGTCAGCCACGCCGGCTCGGCCGGCAACAGGCTGCGCAGGATGGCGCGATTGCGAGCGACATGTTGCGGATCGTCACCGACATGGCTCCCGAGGTTCATGCCGTTGGCGCCCTGCTCGTTCCCCCATGGCCCCGTGCTGACGCCGCCCCGGCGCATGGTCGAGAGCGCACCGATGCGGTCTTCCAGTCCGGGAAAATCAGGAATCAGAAGGTCCATGGGCAGTGTCTCAGTCGAAGGAAACGTCCTGCATGCCGGCGCGGGCGAACAGCTCGACGAGGTCGGCCGGCGGCGTCGCAGCCCACTCGTCATGTTCGCCGCTGACCGGATGCGTCAGGCCCAGCCTGTAGGCATGCAAGGCCTGGCGCGAGAACGCCGAAGCGAGGTGCGGCTTGCCGTACAGCGGATCGCCGACCAAGCTGAAGCCCAGCGACTGCATGTGCACGCGAATCTGGTGCGTGCGCCCGGTCTCGAGCCGGCAGCGCAGCAGGCTCACCGGGCGGCCGTCGAGCACGCCGGTCGCCAGGCGCTCGTAGTGCGTGACGGCGGGCTTGGCGCTGAAATGATTGGAGACGGCCATGCGCACGCGGTCGCGCGGATGGCGGCCGATGGGCGCGTCCACGCGGCCGCTGAGCTGCGGCGTGCCCCACACCAGCGCGAGGTACTCCCGGCCGACAGTGCGCGCCTGCAGCTGGCGCACCAGGTCGGTTTGCGCCTCCAGGGTCTTGGCGACGACCATCAGTCCGCTGGTTTCCTTGTCGAGGCGATGCACGATGCCCGCACGCGGCACGCCGGCCAGCGCGGGGAGCCGGTGCAGCAAGCCGTTGAGGAGCGTGCCGGACCAGTTGCCGGCGGCGGGATGCACGACCAGGCCGGCCGGCTTGTCGATGACCAGGATGGCGTCGTCTTCATGCACGACGGCGAGCGGAACCGGTTCGGGCGCGTAAGCGGTGTCCTCCGGTGCGAGCTGCGGGGCGACGACGATGGTCTCGTCGCCGAGCAGCGTCGCCTTCCCGCGCGCCGGCTGGCCGTCGACGGTGACGTGGCCGTCTTCGATCCATTGCTGGATGCGGCTGCGCGAATACTGGCTCAGCAACTGGGAGACGGCCTTGTCCAGCCGGATGCCGCAAAACTCGGGAGTGATGGTCAAGGTGACCGGCTCGATGCCGCCCAGTCCGCCCTCCTCTTCATCGCCGTCCTCGTTTGTGGCGGCGTCCAGCAATTCGTCGGGTTCGGGGGTATGGTGCGGCATTCAGGCTAATTCCATGGGCTATAATCGGCGACTTGTTCAGAAGTATTCTTGCAAAACGTCATGCAAAAACGATCGCTGAAGTTCTCTACCGTCGCACTTGCGGTGGCAGTGTCCCTGTCCTTGTCGGCATGCGGACTGTTCGAAAAATCGGACGAAACTGCCAAGTGGTCGGCCTCGAAATTATACTCGGAGGCCCGCGACGAGATGGGCGCCGGCAACTACGATAAGGCGATCGAATACTTCGAGAAGCTCGAGGCGCGCTACCCCTTCGGCACTTATGCGCAGCAGGCGCAGATGGAAGTGGCCTATGCCTACTACCGGCAGGCCGATCAGGCGCAGGCGCTGGCGGCGGTGGAGCGCTTCATCAAGCTGCACCCGAACCATCCGAACGTCGATTACATGTACTACCTGCGCGGCCTGATCAACTTCAACGATCAGCGCGGCCTGCTCGATTTCCTCGGCAAGCAGGACATGAGCGAACGCGATCCCAAGTCCACGCGCGACGCTTTCGACTCGTTCAAGCTCCTCGTCGAACGCTTCCCCGACAGCAAGTACTCCAAGGATGCGCTGGCGCGCATGAAGTATCTGGTCAATGCGCTGGCGTCTTACGAAGTGCACGTGGCGAACTACTACTACCGGCGCGGCGCCTACGTAGCCGCGGCCAACCGCGCCCAGACGGCCGTGCGCGACTACCGCGACGCGCCCGCCATCGAAGAAGCGCTGTTCATCATGGTGCGCTCCTACGATGCCCTCGGCCTGCGCGAACTGCGCGACGATGCCGACCGCGTGCTGAAAGCCACGTTCCCCAACAGCGCCTATCTGCGCGGCGGGCCCGACCGCAGCGGACCGTGGTGGAAGATCTGGTAAGCCGGGCGACTGGTCCCACGAAATGAAAAGCCCCGCTTCGGCGGGGCTTTTTACATGGTGCCGGCTTCAAGCATCGACGCGTCGCCGGAACACCCAGTGCGATTCATCTGAAGCAGTCGGCTCGAAGGCGTAGCCGTCGCTCTCGAACGCCTTCAACTTCTCGGCATCCTTGATGCCTTTCACTGCCGCATGGCGAGCCATCAGTCCGCGTGCCCGCTTGGCGAAGAAGGAAATGATCTTGTATTTGCCATTCTTCCAATCCTCGAACACCGGGGTGATGACGCGGGCCTGCAAGGCGCGCGGCTTGACCACCTTGAAGTACTCTTCCGAAGCGAGGTTGACGAGCACCGGCTGCTTGTCTTCGGCAAGCAGGTCGTTGAGCGCCTCGGTCACGATGCCGTCCCAGAACGTATAGAGATCCTTGCCCCGCGGGTTCGCCAGACGGGTGCCCATCTCCAGCCGATATGGCTGCATGAGGTCCAGCGGCCGGAGCACGCCGTAGAGGCCGGATAGAATGCGGATGTGCCGCTGCGCATACTCGATCTGCCGGGCGTTGAGCGTGCCGGCATCGAGACCGTCGTAGACGTCGCCGTTGAAGGCGAACATCGCCGGCTTCGCGTTCTTCAGCGTGAAGCGGCGCGACCACGAGGCGTAGCGCTCGGCGTTGAGAACGGCAAGCTTGTCGGAGATTTCCATCAGGCTGCCGATGTCGGCCGGCGACAACTGGCGCAAGGTGTCGATGAGTTCAGCGGAATGCTTGGCGAAGTCCGGAAGCGTGTGGTCGGAGACCGGGGCGGGTGTGTCGTAGTCGAGCGTCTTGGCCGGCGAAAGAACGATGAGCATGTGCAGCAGGAATGTGAAACAAGAGAATGCGGAAAGAGGCGGAATGATACCGAAGCGGATTGTAATCGACACGAACGTATGTCTGGACCTGTTCGTCTTCCGCGACCCGCGGTGGGCGGCGCTGCTCGATGCCTTGAAGGCGGGCGCAGTCGAGGCCGTGACAACTGAACGCTGCCGCAATGAATGGCTTGCCGTGCTCCATTACCCGCATTTGCCGCTGGATGCCGAATCGCGCCCACGCATCGCGGCGGAGTTCGATGCGCTTATCCATTGCATCGCGCCGGACCGCCCGGCAGAGCCTGCGCCACTGCCCACCTGCAAGGACCGCGACGACCAGAAATTCCTCGAATTGGCCCGCGATGCCGGTGCCGCGATGCTCATCACCAAGGACAAGGCCTTGCTCAAGCTGGCCAAGCGCACCGCAAGGTCCGGCCTGTTCGCCGTCATTCCGCCCGAGCGCTGGAGCCTCGACGCCGCCGGTTGAGTAAAGCTGGCCCTTGCCGGCTTCGCTAGAATGCTTTATCCATCCGTCTCACTGCCACTGCCATGCAAAAGCCCCTTCCCTCCGTCACGCTCGAATCCAAGCTGCCCCACGTCGGCACTACCATCTTCACCGTCATGTCCGCGCTGGCCGTTGAAAAAGGCGCGGTCAATCTCGGCCAGGGCTTTCCTGACTTCGACTGCGACCCTGCGCTCGTCGATGCCGTGACAGCCGCCATGGAGCACGGCTTCAATCAGTACCCGCCGATGACTGGTGTTCCGGCATTGCGGGAAGCGATTGCGGCGAAGATCGCGCAGCTCTATGGCCATCGATACGACGCCAACGCCGAGATCACCGTCACGGCAGGCGCGACGCAGGCCTTGCTGACCGCCATCCTGTGCGCGGTGCGCCAGGGCGACGAAGTGATCGTGATCGAGCCGGTCTACGACAGCTACGTGCCGGCCATCGAGCTCGCCGGCGGCAAGCCCGTGACGGTGCAGATGACGTTGGGACCTAACGGCTATGCCGTCCCCTGGGACGAGGTCGCAAAAGCTGTGACGCCCAAGACGCGCCTCATCATGATCAACAGTCCGCATAACCCGACCGGCACGATCTTCGACGAGCGCGACATCGCTGCCCTGAGCGATATCGTGCGCGGCACCGATATCCTTATCGTGTCCGACGAGGTCTACGAGCACATGGTGTTCGATGGGCGCCGCCATGACTCGATGTGCCGGTATCCAGAGCTCGCTGCGCGCAGCTTCGTGGTGTCGAGCTTCGGCAAGACCTATCACGTGACGGGCTGGAAGGTTGGCTATGTCGCGGCGCCCGCAGCGCTGACGGCGGAATTCCGCAAAGTCCACCAGTTCAACGTCTTCACCGTCAACACGCCGGCGCAGCACGGGCTCGCCGCGTATATGCAGAATCCCGCTCCCTATCTCGAACTCGCCGGCTTTTATCAGCACAAGCGCGATCTGTTCCGCGCGGGTCTCGAAGCGACGCGCTTCCGTCTCCTGCCTTGCGACGGCACATATTTCCAATGCGTTGACTATTCGGCAATCTCCAGCGTTCCGGAAGCCGAGTTCGCCAAGTGGCTGACGTCGGAAATCGGTGTGGCCGCGATCCCGGTCTCGGCCTTCTACGGCACGCCGCGCGAAAGTGGCATCGTGCGCTTCTGCTTCGCAAAAAAAGACGAAACGCTTCAAACCGCATTGAAAAGGCTTGCCACCATGTAACAATATTTTTACACTCGATCCAAAGGACCACACAACGACAACGCAGGCGCCGCACGTACGGCGCCGCCCGTGCCACACAACCAATAGAACCAAGGCACGCAAACGGAGAGCGGAGCGCGCCGGCCAAGCCGAGCGCGAGATGATCGAAGCACGCAGATCCCGGGGGCGAGACCATGGGAGATCAAAGGCGTTTGACCGTGTCCGACATCGTCATCGGCGAGCCGTTGGCATGGGATATCTTCACCGAAGGGAACAAGCTGCTGCTGCGGCGCGGACAAGTGGTGCAGACCGCGGCGCAAGTGCAGGCCCTGGTGCAGCGCGGCTTGTATATCGACGAAGAGCTTTCCGATGCGGCCGCGGCACGCGCGCGGCAGGAAGCCATGGCGCGGCAAGTGGAAAGGCCATCGGCGCTGCGCTTCATCAATCTCGCCGCCCGCCGGCTGGAGAAGCTGCTTTATAACCTGAGCAACGAGCCGGAGATCGAACCGAAAGTACGCGAGGTGGCAAAGGCGCTGGTGTTTGCGTCTGACGTCAGCAGCGACGTGGCAATCGGTTCCATCCTGCTGAATCAGCGTGCCGCCAACTACGCCGTGCGCCACAGCATCGACACCGCGCTTCTTGTGCTCGACATTGCACGTGCGATGAACAAGACGTCCGAGGACATCGACCACCTGATGACCGCGGCGCTGACAATGAACGTGTCCATTCTGCGTCAGCAGGATCAATGGCAGGCGCGGCAGGAACCGCTGCCGCCGAAGGACCAGGAACTCATCCAGTGCCACGCCACAGAGAGCGCGCGCATGCTGCGCGAAGCGGGCGTGGGCGACGTGGAATGGCTGCGCTACGTCGAGCTGCATCATGTCGAATGCGACCCCGCCACCGGCGGCGATGTCCCGCAAAACGTGAAGATCCTCCGCTTCGCCGACGCCTATTGCGCATCGATCGCAGACCGCAAATACCGCAAGCCGCTGCTGCCAGCCACGGCGCTGCGCGACGTCCTCATCGCCGACGGCAAGCCCCGCGATCCGCTGGTCGCGGCGTACTTCATCAAGGAGCTCGGCCAATATCCGCCCGGCACATGGGTGCGCTTGCAAAGCGGTGAAGTCGGCGTGGTCACGCGGCGCGGCAAGACACCGACGACGCCGGTGGTGCACGCCTTGATCGGCCCGCGCGGCGCGCCGCTTTCCTTCCCGATCCAGCGCGACACATCCAAGGATCTGTACGCATTGCGCGAAGCGCTGCCGGCGGAGAGCAACGCCCTGCGCTTCAGTCTGCAGCAGCTCTGGGGCGACGACGCCGCGCTCTAGTCGCACGCAGGACCGCCTGCGGACATTTCGGCAATAATACGGTGACCGCGGCCCGCCATGGCCGCCAACCAACCGACCCTTGCCATGTCCGCTGAACTCCAGGCTTCGCGCCGTGACGCCACGCTCATCCTGACCATTTCAAATCCGGGTGCGCGCAATGCGCTGCATCCCGACATGTATGCCGCGGCCGTCGAGACCTTGACGACCGCCGAGCGCGACAACTCGATCCGCGCCGTTGTCCTCACCGGCGCGGACCACTTCTTCTGCGCCGGCGGCAACCTGCGCCGCCTGCTCGACACCCGCAGCAAGGACAAGAGCGAACAGGCCGCTTCGCTCGATAACCTGCACGGCTGGATACAAGCCATCCGCGACTGCCCGAAGCCGGTCATCGCCGCCGTCGACGGCGCAGCAGCCGGCGCGGGCTTCTCGCTTGCGCTGGCCTGCGACCTCCTCGTCGCCGGCGCTTCGGCAAAGTTCCTCATGGCCTATGCGCAAGTCGGCCTCACACCCGACGGCGGCGCATCGTGGTTCCTGTCGCGCGCCCTGCCGCGCCAGCTGGCCAATGAAATGCTGTTTGAAGGAAAACCGGTGCTGGCGCCGCGCCTGCATGAACTTGGGCTCATCAATCGTGTCGTTCCCGATGGGACGGCGCTGGATGCCGCGCTCGACTGGGCGGATGACTTGGCCGCACTGTCGCCGAACGCGCTGGAACACATCAAGACCCTGATGCATGAGGCCGAGAGCAATTCGCTCGCTGCGCATTTCGACGCCGAGAAGCTGCACTTCCTCGAAAGCCTCTACCATCAGGATGCACAGGAAGGCATCAGTGCCTTCCTCGAGAAACGTAAAGCCAGCTACAAATGACAGCACACCAGCGGCGGCGCATCTATCTGATGCGCCATGGCAGCGTCACCTATTTCGACGCCCAGGGCAAACCTTTCCTGCCCGAACAGGTTCCCTTGAACGAACTCGGCCGCGCGCAGGCGACGGCTGCGGGCAAGGTCTTCGCGGCGGAACAATTGCGCTTTGATCGCGTCATCGTCTCCGGACTGCCGCGCACGGTGGAGACCGCGACGCGTGTGCTGGCCGAGACCGGACAGCAGATCGAACTGGAAGTCTGGCCGGAGCTGGTCGAACTGAAGGGCGGCAAGCTGTCCGCCATTCCCGATGAGCAGCTGCGGGAAGCATTCGTCGGCGCCTTCGACGGCCTCGTGCCGGAGGACCGCAAGTTTCTCGGCGGCGAAAGCGTCGGCGAACTGATGGACCGCGTTCATCCCTGCATCGACCGCCTGCGCACAGAACACAACTGGGACACGATGCTGCTCGTCCTGCATGGCGGCGTCAATCGCGCGATCCTGTCCTACGCTCTCACCAACCAACGCCTGTTCCTCGGCAACCTCGCGCAGACGGCCGGCTGTATCAATGCGATTGACGTCGGTGAAAACCACGCAGACTGGGTGGTGCGCATCGTCAACTATTCGCCGATTTCCGAGCTGCAAGGCGAGTCGCGCCACACCACAATGGAAGTTCTGCTGGAGCAGTACAAAAAGTCACGCGGACTCTGAGGACGGAATAGTACGGTCGTGCGGTTTCCTGAGTTAGAATGATCCGCAAACCCATCCAACCAGAGGAGACACGATGTTCGAAGAGTTCATGGGCACGCGGCCCGTTTCGGAACGGGCCAAGTTCGATGTGGGCGCGATGCAGGACTACATGCGCCAGCATGTGGAAGGGTTCAACGGCGAGCTCAGCGTCGAACAGTTCAAGGGCGGCCAATCCAATCCCACCTTCAAGCTCAACGCCGGTGGCCACAGCTATGTCCTGCGCACCAAGCCGGGCCCGGCGGCCAAGCTGCTGCCATCGGCGCACGCCATCGAACGCGAATTCCGCGTGATGGATGCGCTCAACAAGGCCGGCTTTCCCGCTGCGCGGCAGTACGCTCTCTGCACTGATGAATCCATCATCGGCCGCGCCTTCTACATCATGGAATTCGTCGATGGCCGCGTGCTGTGGGACCAGTCGATGCCGGGCATGACGCCGGAGCAGCGCGCCGCGCACTACGATGAAATGAACCGCGTCATCTCGCAGCTGCACACCATCGACTACGCCGCGATCGGTCTCGCCGACTACGGCAAGCCGGGCAATTACTTTGCCCGCCAGATCGACCGCTGGACCAAGCAGTACAAGGCCGCCGAGACCGAGAAGATCGAGGCGATGGACAACCTGATCGAATGGCTGCCGAAGAACATCCCGGCCGGCGACGACACGAGCATCGTGCACGGCGACTACCGCCTCGACAACATGATTTTCCATCCCACCGAGCCGCGCGTCCTCGCCGTGCTGGACTGGGAATTGTCGACGCTCGGCCATCCGCTCGCCGACTTCTCCTATCACTGCATGAGTTGGCACATCGCGCCCGGACAGTTCCGCGGCATCGCCGGCCTGGACTTGAAAGCGCTCGGCATTCCATCGGAAGACGACTACATCGCCAAGTACTGCGAGCGCACCGGCAAGACCATCCGCAAGGAAGACTTCAACTTCTACCTTGCCTACAACATGTTCCGCCTTGCAGGCATCCTGCAAGGCATCATGAAGCGCTACGTCGACGGCATCGCCTCCAGCGAGCAGGCGCTCCGCTCCGGCCAGGCTGCAAGGCCGATGGCGGAAATGGGCTGGAGCTACGCAAGCGGCCGCCGCTGATCCCACACAACAACACCACGAGAGACACAGGAGACACAGATGGATTTCGAATATTCCGACCGCTGCAAATCGCTGCAGGAGAAGCTGCTCAAGTTCATGGATGAGCACATCTATCCGAACGAGAAAGCCTTCGATGAAGAAGTGAACCGCAACGGCACCGAAAAGGGCAACCGCTGGATTCCGACGCAGCTGATCGAAGACCTGAAGCCGAAGGCGCGCGCCGCCGGTCTTTGGAACCTGTTCCTGCCGAAATCGGCACGCGCACCCGAGGGGCTTTCCAACCTCGACTATGCGCCGCTGTGCGAGATCATGGGCCGGGTGCCCTGGGCGCCCGAGGTGTTCAACTGCGCCGCACCGGACACCGGCAACATGGAAACGCTCGAGCGCTACGCCACCGAGGAACAGAAGAAACAATGGCTGGAGCCGCTGCTGCGCGGTGAGATCCGCTCCGCCTTCGCGATGACCGAGCCGGCAGTAGCATCCTCCGACGCCACCAACATCGCCACGCGCATCGAGCGCCAGGGCGACGAGTACGTCATCAACGGCCACAAGTGGTGGATTTCGGGCGCCGGCGATCCGCGCTGCAAGATCTTCATCCTGATGGGCAAGACCGATCCCGACGCACCGCGCCACTCCCAGCAGTCGATGATCCTCGTGCCGCGCGACGCGCCCGGCGTGACCATCAAGCGTCCCCTGCCCGTCTTTGGCTACGACGACGCGCCGCACGGCCACTGCGAAATCCTGTTCGAGAACGTGCGTGTGCCGGCTTCGAACATCCTGCTCGGCGAAGGCCGCGGCTTCGAGATCGCGCAAGGCCGCCTTGGCCCGGGCCGCATCCACCACTGCATGCGCGCCATTGGCGTCGCCGAGCGTGCGCTCGAATACATGTGCAAGCGCCTGAACGCGCGCGTCGCCTTCGGCAAGCGCGTATCGGAGCAGAGCGTGTGGCATGAGCGCATCGCCGAGGCACGCATCATGATCGACACCGCGCGCCTGCTCACGCTCAAAGCCGCCTACATGATGGACACGGTCGGCAACAAGCACGCCAAGGCCGAGATCGCGATGATCAAAGTATTGGCGCCGAACGTAACGCAGCAGGTGCTGGACTGGGCCATCCAGGCGCACGGCGCAGGCGGCGTCTCCGACGACTTCCCGCTCGCCGGCCAATGGGCGGGCAACCGCACGCTGCGCATCGCGGACGGTCCGGACGAGGTGCACCGCAACGCCATCGCCAAACTGGAGCTGGCCAAGCACATGGCCATTCCGAAAGCAGAACTGGATCTGCCGATCACCCGCTCGTAAGCCGGACCGGCCTCCGGCGGGAAATCCGGAAGCGCTGCATAATCCCTGCAGCACTTCCGGAACCCCGTCACCCACAGGAGGCTGAATGATCGATGTCTATTCCTGGCCCACACCCAACGGCCACAAGGTTCACATCATGCTGGAGGAATGCGGACTTCCCTACCGCGTTCATGCCGTCAACATCGGCGCGGGCGACCAGTTCAAGCCCGAGTTCCTCGCCATCTCGCCCAATAACAAGATCCCGGCCATCGTCGATTCCGACGGCCCCGACGGGCAGCCGATCTCGCTGTTCGAGTCGGGCGCCATCCTGGTCTACCTCGCCAGCAAGACCGGCCGCTTTCTCGGCAAGAGCGATCGCGAACGATTCGAAACGCTGCAGTGGCTGATGTTCCAGATGGGCGGCGTCGGCCCCATGCTCGGCCAGACGCATCATTTCCGCATGTATGCGCCGCAGCCGATCGAATACGCCATCAATCGCTACACCAACGAAGCGAAGCGCCTTTATGGCGTCATCGACAAGCAGTTGGAGCGTTCAGCGTACCTCGCCGGTGACGAATACACGATCGCCGACATCGCGACCTTCCCATGGCTGCGTTCATGGAAGAACCAGGGCATCGACTGGGCCGACTATCCGCACGCCAAGCGCTGGTTCGACGAGATCGCCGACCGTCCGGCTGTCAAGCGCGGCGTGGAGGTGCTGGCCGGAGAGCGCAAGCCGCTCACCGACGACAAGGCCCGCGACACTCTCTTCGGCGCCACGCAATACAAAAAGCACTGAGCGCTCGCCTCACTCGATGGCGTAGCGCGCGAGGACGGCTTTCCATGCTGGGTCGGCCTTCATGCCGCCAATGACGCCATCGAGTTCCTTCGCCAATACCGGATCCGCTTTCGACACGAAGATGAAGCGATCGAATTTCGCGTGCGGTTTGGAAGACACGTAGAGTGTCGTATCCAGCTTGGCGCTCTCGCCGATCTGCTTGACGAGATAGCGATACGTGCTGAAGGCCATGATGGTCACGTCGGCGCGCCCGGCGGCGACCTTGCGGATGTTCGTCATCTCCTCGCCGACGTTGTCCCGCTGAATGTCCTTGCCGAAGCGATCTTCCAGCCCTGCATAGCGGTTCCCCGAAATACCGGCGAAGCGCGTGCCCTTGAGCGAGTCCGGGTCGGTGTATTCGATCTTCTTCGAGGCCATCGAAATCACTGCATTCGAATCGGCCATCACCGGCTGGGTCCAGAGGAATTTCTTCCGCTCCGCATCGTCCACGAACAACGGATTCAGCAGCAGCACGATGCCCTTGAAGTTCGGATCGTTGATGACGGTTTGATTGAGGCGATCCCGCGGCAGTGAGTTGAGCTGGAACTGGTACTTGCCTTTGAGTTTCTGGTTTAAGTAAGCGACGAGGTCTTGCGCAAGTCCGCCCTTCTCGGTCACAAAAGGCACCGACTGGTAGGTGTTGTAGGCCGTTAGCGCTTCTTCTGCGCCAGCCATGCCTGTGCCGGATGCCAGCGCGAGTCCGAGGCAACCGGACGCCAGCCGATGCATGGTTCTTGATGTCGCCATGATGGTCTCCGCCTAAACGATCCGATGGAATGTGTCAGAACCGGTGCCGAATGCCGGCGCCGATGCTGCTTTCGCGGCCGGAGCCGGTGATGCGGTCGCCGAGATACACCGCATACAGGTCCGTGCGCACCGACATGCGATAGTCGTAGCCCAAGGCCATCGTGTTGCGGCTGCGGTCCGTGCCGACGAGCGTGCCGGAGCGCTGCGTTTCGGCTACATCGAACAGGACGCTGCCCTGCCCGAGCGGTACGCTG
>SPQI01000314.1 GCA_004570315.1 Oxalobacteraceae bacterium OM1
GGAGCGCACCGCACTTTCCATCGAGCAGGGCAGATGCGTGCGCGTCCAGTCGCCGGCGAGCAGCAGGCCGGGCAAGGGCGTGCGTGCCGGCGGCCGCTTTTCCTCGCTGCCGGGCAGCGGGCAGGGAATCGCCATCGGAATGCGATGCACCCTGGCATGCACGATGCGCGCCGCGGCGGCGTCCGGCGCAAACTCCGCCAGCTCGCGCACGGTGGCCGCGATCACGGCGTCGTCGCGCAGCCCCTCGGCACGATGGCTGTAGATGATGTTGCTGGCCATGATGGAAGGACGTCCGGACCAGCCGGTGCGAATTTGGCGCAGGTCGTAGTAGTCGTAGTTGAGGCGTTCGGGCGACCACAGGTGCGAGGTGAAACGCTCCACCCGCAGCGCACGGTCGAACCACAGGTAGACGGAAATGTACGGGCTGGGCTCGAACGCGCCCAGCTGCTGGAACGGCGCCTGCCGCCGCTGTTCGGGCGACAGCAACATCTGCAGATCGCCTGGCGGCACGGCGCTGATGCAATGCGCCGCCCGCACCTGGCTGCCGTCTTCCAGCTCGACGCCCTCGATGCGTCCATTGCCGATGAAGCGCCGCACGCCGGCACGCAGGCGCACTTCCCCGCCCGCCGCTTCGATGACGCGTACCGCCTGGTCGGCGTACAGCTCCGCCAGCCCGACCGCGGCGAAGCCGAAGTGCAAGCCGCGATGCCCGCTCAACTGTGCATGGATGCGCATCAGCGCGGCCGCCGAGCAGCGCTCCAGCGGCACGTTGGTCACGACCATGGCGGCGAAGGCCCACCACCATTCCAGCATGCGTTTGCTGACCTTCTGGCTGCGCAGGAAATCGAGGGCGTTCAGGCGGTCGAGGGCAGCAATATCTTCCTCGCCGAAGCGCATGGCCCACCAGGTCGTGCGCCACATGGAAACGTAGTCGCGCAGCGAGAGTCCGGGCGCGGCGAGCAGGCTGGGAAAGAGACTGAGCGGCGGCGGCAGCGGCCAGTGCTTCAGCCGCGTGAGGTGTGGGCGGGTGGCGAGGCTCAGGACCTTGCGCGGCTGCCAGGTGATGCGCTCGCGCGAACCGAGGCGTTCCAGGAAGGCGAGCATGTTGCGGTACTCGGAGTGCACGACGTGCGGGCCGATGTCGACCATGTCGCCGGTGACCTCGTCGCGCCAGCAGCCGGCCCGGCCGCCGAGCCGCTCGTGCCGCTCCAGCACGGTGACGCGCATTCCCTTGTCCGCCAGCGCAACCGCGCAGGCCAGCCCGGCCAGCCCGCCGCCGACCACGACCACATCGACCATTCGGCACCTTGCGTTCGATACGCGCATCGCCGGTGTGGCGCAGCGCAAACGCACGGTTTGACCGCGGCGCGCGCGGCATGTTCAACCCGCAACGAGCGCGGCGAGTCAGTCGATTCAGTCGATTCAGTCGACTCAGTCGACGCCGTGCGCCTGCAGCACGCGCTCGAGTTCGGCGCGTGTGACCTGACCTTCCTTCAGGAATACCTGCCGGCCGGCATCGTCGTAGAGCAGCGTGGTGGGAAAGCCGCGCACCTTGAACTGGCGCGCGGCAGCGTCGTCGCCGGCAATGACGGGATACCCGACATGCAGCTTCTCGGCGAACTGCGCCACGCGCGCGGCGGCCTGCCCGTCGGCCGCCAGACCGAGCACGACCACGCGATCGTGCGCGCGCGCCAGGGCGTCGAGCTCGGGCATCTCCTGCAGGCAGGGTGCGCACCAGGTGGCCCATACGTTCACCACGATCCACTTGCCGGGATGCGCGGCGGCGGAATGCGTCGCGCCATGGGTATCCACCAGCTCGAAGGCGCTCGCGGTGCTCGCGGCGCCGGCGTGCAGGACGAGCGCCATGCTGAGGGCGCGCAGCAGGGGGATGTTCATGGCGAGGTCTTCTTCGGCGTTAGAAGCGGCCGCTGAGGCCGACGACGATGGCGCGGCGCGCGGTGAGCTGGACGCCGTTGACGTTCTGGTACAGCGGATGCTGGTAGAAGCCGTAGACCTGGGTGTTGTCGGTCAGGGCATACGCGAGGCCGGGGCTGAGGAAGACCGCGCGGCTGCCGCTGTCCTCGGGCTCGGCCTGCGCGCCGCTGTCGGAACGCTTCACCACCGTGTTGAGCTGCACGAGGCCGCCGAGCTTGTCGGTGAGGCCGTGGCGATAGCCGAGGTCGATGCCGAGCTGCGTACCGGGGCGATAGTCGTCATGGCTGTTCAGCGCCTGCTGTACCTGCACCTGCGCGAACCAGGACGCGTCTCGCTGCGGCAGCTTCTGGTGGTAGTAGGCGCCGAGGATCAGGTCGGTGGTGCCGGTGCCCGGCTGCAGGCTGCGTTCCGCGACGGAGCCGGCGGCATTGGCGACGTTGGTGCGGCCGGTGGGCAGCTTGAGACCGAAGATCAGGCCGGTATTCGCCGGCGCCATCGGGTCGCCTACATAGGGCAGCTGATAGCGGCCGGTGACGCGCACGTCGCCGAGTTCGGTATAGGTCCACTGCTCCGGCAGCTGGGCGCCGTGGTGGTTGTGGACGTGCAGGTGATCGCGATCGGAGATGGCGGCCGAGACGGTCACGCCGAAGCCCGCCCCGAGGTTGCGGCTGTAGGTGGCCACCAGGTTGCGGTTGGCCGTGCTCACCTCGTCATGATGGTGAGGGATCTGGCCCACGCCGATGCGGTCGGTGCCGGTCTGCGGCTGATCCTGGTTGATGTGCTCGTAGCGCAGGTCCCACGAGGAAGGCGCGTCGACCTGTGCGCTCTCGGCGGTCCAGTTGGTGTTGACCGCGCAGAAGGCGGAGCCGCAGCTGGCGGCGGCGACGCCGGGCAGCAGGGCGATGGCGGCGGCGATCAGCGATGCGCGTGTAGTGGTGTTCATATCCTCATCCTCTGTGTTGTGTTGTGTGCGGCATCGCGCGGCATGGATATCGCGGCCGGTCTTCGAAAGCCCCCGGGTTGTCAGCCCATGTGCGGCGCGTTCGAGCAAATCATACGTTTCGCATGCATGTTAAAAACTTGATGTGAGTCAAAATTGGCCGAGAGGAGAAATCGCCGCCACATCGGCGCTTTTCGCACCGCGGTCGTTCCGCAACATCCTTTGTGCTTCAACGGTGAATCCGGAGATTTTTGACCTGAATCAACCGAATAACATGCATGTGATTCGTATGATTTGCCTGAACTGAGCCGCATCGCCTTCGCGTCGGACAGCAACCAAGGGTGAAAAAAAATGAAACGCACATTCCTCTCGCAAGCCGTCGCCAGCATCGTGCTGGGAGTCGCCAGCATCGCCGCCGTCCATGCCGCCGACACGCATAACCACGGCGCCAACACCTCGGTGCAGTACCGTCCCGACATCACCTACACGCTGCGCACCGACATCGCCGACGGCAAGCTGGTCTTCATCGGCGAAGCCGGCGCCATCAAGGGCAAGGTGAATCCGCAGCTGGCCGCCCCGGAAGGCGCGGTGGTGCAGATCAACCTCGTCAACGGCGACGGCGCGACGCATGACATCACGGTGCCCGACTTCAACGCCAAGTCGAACCAGCTGAATGCAAAAGGCGCGAGTACGGCAATCGTCTTCCGCGCCAACAAGAAAGGCGAATTCACCTACATCTGCTCGCTGCCGGGCCACGTGCAGGCCGGCATGATCGGCAAGATCGTCATCGGCGACGTCGCCGTGGGCGACGGCGCGCCGCAGGCGAAGTCACGCGGCGTGGAAATCTCGCGCAGCCCGATGGAAGTCGGCACGCCGGTCGGCAAGCGCGGTCCGCAGACCGTCAACGTCAACCTCGAAACCACCGAGGTGCTCGGCCAGCTGATGGATGGCACGACCTACAAGTACTGGACCTTCAACAGCAAGGTGCCGGGTCCGTTCCTCCGCGTGCGCGTCGGCGACACCGTCAACGTCAACATGGCCAATGCCAAGGACAGCCACATGATCCACTCGGTGGACTTCCATGCGGTGACCGGTCCGGGCGGCGGCGCGGCCGTCACGCAAGCGGCGCCGGGCAGCACCAAGGGCTTCACCTTCAAGGCGATCAATCCGGGCCTGTACGTCTACCACTGCGCCACGCCGATGGTGGCCCAGCACATCTCCAACGGCATGTACGGCATGATCCTGGTCGAGCCGGAAGGCGGCCTGCCGAAAGTGGACCGCGAGTTCTACGTGATGCAGGGCGAGCTCTACACCGCGCAGCGCCACGGCACGCAGGGCGAGAACGAATTCTCGCTGGAGAAACTGCTGGCCGAGCAGCCCGAGCACTTGATGTTCAACGGCACGCATGACGCGCTGACCAAGACCCACCGCATGGAAGCCAAGGTCGGCGAGACGGTGCGCATCTTCTTCGGCGTGGGCGGCCCGAACACCACCTCCAGCTTCCACGTGATCGGCGAAGTGTTCGACCGCGTCTACAGCCAGGGCGACCTCACCTCGCCGCCGCTGAAGAACGTGCAGACCACCACCGTCGCGCCGGGCGGCGCCACGATGGTCGAGTTCAAGGTCGAAGTGCCAGGACGCTTCATCCTGGTCGACCACGCGCTGTCGCGCATGGAGAAAGGCCTGGTCGGCTTCCTCTACGTGACCGGTGCCGAGAATCCGGAAGTGTTCCAGGCGCACAGCAAGCCTGACGGCAATTCCGGGCACTAAGCTTGGCTGGACAGACGGGGCCCGCAGAGGGCCCCTTTTTTATTGGAGCCCTTCATGCGTGCATCCCGCATCGATCCCCGCGAATTCCTCAAGCGCCTGCCCTTGTTCCAGGACGTCACGCCGGAAGAACTGAACCAGATCGCCGCCGCCACCACCGAGGTTCACGTCGAACGCGGCGAAGCCGTCTTCATGCGCGGCGATCCCAGCCACGGCTTCCATACCGTGATCTACGGGCAGGTGAAGCTGGGTTTCACCTCGGCTCAAGGCGACGAGAAGATCGTTGAACTCATCGGTCCCGGCCACAGCTTCGGCGAAGCGCTGATGTTCATGGAGAAGCCCTACATCGTGAACGCCCACGCACTGGCCGACACGCTGCTGCTGCACATCTCCAGACATGCCGTGTTCGAGGAGCTGGAGCGCAATCCCAGGTTCGCACGGCGCATGCTGTCCGGCCTGAGCCGCCGTCTGCATGGACTGATTTCCGACGTCGAAGCGTATTCCCTGCGCTCGGCAAGTCAGCGCATCATCGGCTACCTGCTGAAGGAAGAGCCGGAGGGCGACGGCGCGCAGGTCACTTTCCCGGTCAGCAAGAAGATGATCGCCTCGCGCCTGAACGTCACGCCCGAGTACTTCTCGCGCGTGCTGCACGAACTGGCCGACAAAGGCATGATCCGCATCCGCGGCCGTGAGGTGACCGTGCTCGATATCGGGCGGCTACGCGCCTACGACGGCTGATCCCGAAACCTGCAACGCCCTGCGGTAGCGCAGTGCGGCGCTGGCAAGATTGAGCGCCAGGCGCAGTGATGCGATTGCAAAGGCGGCACCTGCCGGCCGGGCCAGCTCAGGAACGAAGACCGCACCGACGAGCATGGCCAAGGCGCCTGCGTGCAGCCAGAAATGCTGCTCGGCGGCCTGTTCCGACAACAGGATGCGAATGCTCGGCGCCTTGCTCGCTGCGCCGGCCGCCTCCTGCAGGTGGTACCACAGCAGGAAAGGCACGATCTTGTAGAGCATGCCGCTGACCGCCGAGACGGCACAGCCAGCGATGAACAGCACGCCCAGCAGCATCGGGCGCGCATCGTCAATCCCGGGCAGAACGGCCATCAATGCCGCCACCGCAAGGCAACCCATAGCCAGGCGCCAGAACAGGGTTGTGACGTCGCGTTTGGGACGGCGGCGCCGCGCCAGCAGGCGCAAGGTCCACACGCCGAACAGCCCAAAGGCCGCGGCCAGGCACCACGCCGCAACTTGCGCCCCTGCACCGGGCAGCATACGCAGCAGCAGCAAACAGGCGATCACGCCGGGCAGCCAGCGCGTCATGTGTCGCGGGTAGACGGGCGTGGCCTGGAACATGGGGATGACCTGGAACCCGACGCCGACGATCAGGATGCCGACCCAGCCCAGCAAGCCCCATGCGGCATGGAAGTTGACCAGCCTGGCGACGGGCACGTTCGCATTCCAGCCGAAATAGCTGCCGAGCGTCACGCCGAGGACGAGCGTCGCGGCCAATGACAGCAGCGCAAGGCGCATGCCGTTCACGGTGGCTGCCGCGGCCTGCGGCGCAGCTTGCAGCAAGCCGCGCACCACGGCCGCCAGCAGTCCGGCGAAAGCGAGCGCCAGGGTGACGGTAGCAAGCTGGAAGAGCAGCGGGGCCGACATCAGGAACGCCGACGCGAGCAGGACCGTGCCTGCCGTCGTTCCGATCCATACCCAGCACCCCACTCCGGCAACCCGTGGCACCGTCACGCCGGCGACAACCGGCAGCATTTGCAGCAGCGCGCCGATCATGGTCATGGCGAGGAAGCCGAGCACGAGCAGGTGCGTGAGCGCCAACGTGGATGGCATCCAGCGTGATGCAAAGGCATCGGCGCCCTGCCATGTGAGCAGCAGCCCTCCCGCAATGCCGAACACCGGTGCAGTCAAAAAAAAGCGCATCGGCGCCCGCAGGGGCGGCGATGCGTCAAAGGACAGCGCACGTTGCATTACGGCTGCCGGATGAGGATTTCAAATAGGTAGTCTTCGCGCGGCGTGACTTCGTAACGGTAACCGCCGCGCTCCAGGATGCGGTACAACGGGCGAGGTTCACGGTCGATCAGCATGCGGACGCGTTCTCCCGTCTGCAGCGAAGCTAGGGCATCGAGCACCCGTTCCATCGGTTCAGGCGGCTCCAGCCCACGCACGTCGAGCAATATCTCGGTGTTCATGCTACGACTCCGATACCGGAAGGAGCCCGTTCCTGCATCGCCGCAACCAGTTCGTCTGCTTGCGCTACGAGCGCCCGGTCGGCCATCGGATAGAGGATGCCCTCCTCCTTCATGTTGTGCTGCCCCATCATGATCTGCAGCGTCTCGGCCGCGCCGAAGAAGGCGTCGGCGTCCCGCGACTGCACGGCATCACCGGCGGCATCGAGGATGTTGCGCAGCTGCGCATGCTCGCTGCGCATGACGGCCGTCGGCCCGGCGGTGCTGCCCGTCGCGGCTTCGAACGCGGGGAAGAGAATCTCTTCCTCCATCGCGAAATGGCGTCGCAAGGCGACTTCGAAGGAGCGCAGGGCCGTTGCCGCCTCCTCCCAGGCGTTGCGGCTGACACAGGCCTCTGCCTGGTCGAACAGCGCATCGCAGTCGGCGTGGTCGGTTTCGAGGAAGGTGGTGATGGGAGACATCATTGTGCTCGCGTAGAGGAAGCGATTGTGGATCCGCCCTGCCCTGCGTTCCATGAACCCGTTCAAGGAACGCAGGCACAGACAATGCGGGTCAGGGCTTGACGAGAAAATCGATCACGATGGCGCCCGGCTCGCGGGACACGTAGGTGATGTCGACGCGGGTGCCGAAGTAGCCGCGGATCTGGGCCAGCAGCGGCAGCGGATCGTGGTCGTTGCAGAAGCGCATGGTTTCGCCCGGCTCCAGCGAATCGAGCGCGCCGAAGATCGCGGCGTGGCGAAAGCGGCGGGCAACGCCGCGGGCATCGAAGACGTAGACGCCGTCGTCGATGACGGGCAGCGAACAATCGTGTGACATAAGAGGCTCCATAAGTAAAACGGCCGCCCATGCGGAGCGGCCGTGTGGTCAGGATCAGGCTTTGACGGCCTTGGCGGTTTCGGCGGCCACTGCGGCAGCCTTGCGGCCGCCCAGCAGGCGCAGGGCGAACACGGCAAGGAACAGCGTGCCGACGGCGAACACGATGTCACCCGGGACGCGCAGCCACACCATGTTTTCCATGAAGGCCGAGTGGATCACTTCCGGCGAGCGGGCGAACCACATACCTTTGGAGACGCTGGCCCAGGCCTGGTAGATGCCGGCCGGCACGAGCGACATGAAGACCATCATCGCCAGGCCGATGTTGAGCAGCCAGAAGGTCGGACGCAGCAGCGCATCGGACCACGCCAGGCGGTCGGACAGGCCGCGCAGGCAGAACAGCATCAGGCCGATGCCCAGCATGCCGTAGACACCGAACAGGGCGGCGTGGCCGTGGGCTGCCGTCATGTTCAGGCCCTGCATGTAGTACAGCGCGATCGGGGTGTTGATCGAGAAGCCCAGCAGGCCAGCGCCCACGGTATTCCAGAAGCCCACGGCGATGAAGCAGAGGATGGCCCACTTGTAGCTGGCGACCCACGGCGCGGCCTTGGAGCGCTGGTAGTTGCGATAGGCTTCGATGCCGATCATCGACAGCGGCACCACTTCGAGCGCGGAGAACATCGCGCCGACGGCGATCACCGAAGTCGGCGTGCCGGTGAAGTACAGGTGGTGCAGCGTGCCCAGGATGCCGCCGAACAGGAACACGATGGTTTCCAAGACGATGGCGCTGTTGGCGGTTGCAGCGCGGATCAGGCCCAGGCGGGTGAACAGCAGTGCGATGACAGCGGTGGCGAACACTTCGAAGAAGCCTTCGACCCACAGGTGCACCAGCCACCATCTCCAGTACTCGATCATGGAGTAGTGAGTGTTGCGATCCCAGGTCAGCGAGGTGGCATAGAAGCCGCCGATGCAGACTGCGGCGAGGAACACCATGGCGATCAGGCCGCGGCTTTCCGACGGGGTCTTCAGCGCGGGCCAGAGACCGCGGCCGAGCAGCGTTGCCCAGAACAGCAGGCCGACGAACAGCAGGATCTGCCAGACACGGCCCATCGAGGTGAACTCGAGGCCCTGGTTGCCCAGCCAGAAGCTGAAGGCCGAACCCTTGTGCTGCAGCGTGCCGAGCCAGCCGGTGAAGGTGGAACCGACGACGATGAAGAGCAGCGCATAGAACAGCAGGTTCACGCCGAGCTTCTGGAACTTCGGCTCATGGCCGGAGATGGCCGGGGCGATGTACAGGCCGGTCGCAAGCCAGGCGGTGGCGATCCACAGCACGGCGAACTGGGTGTGGATGGTGCGGCTGGTGGTGAACGGCAGCACGTCGGCGAGCGGAATGCCGAAGAAGCTGTGGCCTTCCACCGAGTAGTGTGCGGTGATCACGCCCATGCCGACCTGCGCGAGGATGAGACCGACCACGACCATGAAGTATTTCTTGGTCGCCAGCATCGACGGCGTGGCTTTCAGGTTGAACAGCGGATCGTTCTTCGGCGGTGCCGGATCGGCTTCCTCCGCATGCTTGGAGTGGAAGAACAGCATGCCGGCGATGGCGGCGATCATGAGGATCACGCTGGCGATGGACCAGATGCCGGCATGCGGCGTCGGAGTGTTGCCCACGAGCGGTTCATGCGGCCAGTTGCTGGTGTACGACAGGCCGGCTTCGCCCGGACGGTCGGCAGCGGCGGCCCACGACGACCAGAAGAAGAATGCGGTCAGGGCCTTGCGGTCGGCGCCGTCGGGCAGCGAACCGGCGTTCATCGCATATTGCTCGCGCAGCTTGTCGAGCTTGGCGTCGGTGCCGAACAGGCCTTCGTAGTGGCCGGCCACCATGCGCACGGCATCGGCGCGGTCGTCGGACAGCGCGAGCGTGCCGGTCTTGTCGTCATAGGTATTCTTGCGCAGTTCGTCCTTCACGCGCGCATCGACCTCGCCCTTCTGACCGGCGGTCAGGTCGGCGTAGGCCTTGCCGAAATCGTGCTTGGCCCAGAGCGATTGCAGCGTGGTGGCTTCGCGGTGCAGCCAGTCGGCCGACCAGTCGGGCGCGACATAGCTGCCATGGCCCCACACGGTGCCGAGTTGCTGGCCACCGGCGGTCAGCCATGCCTGCTGACCCTGTTGGACCTGCTCGGCGGTGAAGATGACGTCACCCTTGGTGCTGATGACCTGCTTGGGAATCGGCGGCGCCTTCAGGTAGATTTCCCTTCCCAGCCAGCCGAGGGCGGAGAAGGAAAGCACACAGATGATCGCGAGCCAAGTCCAGAGTTTGCGTGCGGATTGCATGGCAATTTCCTTTGTTGGTGTTGGGCGGTTGAAGAAGCTGGAGAGGACGGTGAATCGGGTCCGGTGTTGATAAGAGGCATTCTAGGCGCATCTTTTAATACGTGCAAACTGAATGCATCTTTTTTTGATCTGGTTCCGTTTTTTACGGCGGCTGCCGGTCAAAGATGTAAAATGAATGGCGCTTATCCGTGCCGAAAACCGGGGACCCCCATGCGACTCACCTCCTATACCGACTACGCCCTGCGGACACTGATGTATCTCGCGATGAACCGCGACAGTCTCGTCACCATCCAGGACATCGCCGACACCCACGCAATTGCGAAGAACCACCTGACCAAGGTGGTGCATCAACTCGGCCAGCTCGGCTACATCGACACCGTGCGCGGACGCAGCGGCGGCCTGCGCCTCGGCTGCGAGCCGTCCGACATCAACATCGGCGACGTCGTGCGCCATACCGAAACCGACTTCTACATGGCGGCCTGCTTCGACGGCGAACACCAGGGCTGCCTCTACTCGGCCGGCTGCAATCTGAAAGGCGTGCTCGGCCAGGCCACCGACGCCTTCCTCGGCGTGCTCGACAGCGTCACGCTCGACAAGCTGATCCCGAAGGAACCGCGCCGCACGGCGGCCGCTGCTAAGGCCGTTCCGGTGCAGTTCCGCCCCGTCCGCCGCAAAGCCGCCTGAGCTTCTGACGCTTTGACCGAAGCGCTTGCTCTTCTGCCTTGCGCATTTTAAGATGCATTATCAATGTATGTTTAAGGACACAACATGAGCCTGCTGACCATCCAGGACCCTGCCGGCGTGCCGGATACCGGTCCACGCCATGCGCTGTTCGCGCTCGGCTTCCGCCCTTTCTATCTCCTGGCTGCCGCCTTCGCCGGGGTCAGCATTCCCTTGTGGCTGGCCAGCTACTATGGCTGGAGCGCGTTCCCGCATGTGGCTCTTGCCTGGCACGTACATGAGATGGTGTTCGGCTTCGTCATCGCCGTCGTGATCGGTTTCCTCTACACGGCGGGCCGCAACTGGACCGGCCTGTGGACGCCGCGCGGCAAGGCGCTCGCCGCCCTCGCCGTCCTGTGGATCGCCGGCCGCGCCGCGATGCTGTTCGCGCCGCCGGTGCTGGCCGCACTCATCGACTTCGCCTTCCTGCCGGCGGCGGCGTGGCCGCTCTACCGCGTGCTCAAGCGTTCGGGCAACAAGCGCAACATGGTCCTCGTCGGCCTGCTCGCCTTGCTGACCCTCGCCAACGGCGTCTTTCACGCAGCCGCGCTTGGCGTCCTGCCGGTATCGCCTTTGCAACCGGTGTACGCGGCGATCATGGTCATCGTGATCATCGAAGCCGTGATCGGCGGACGCGTGATTCCCAACTTCACCGCCAATGCCGTGAAGGGTTCCAACCCGGTACAGAACGCCAAGCGCGATCGCATCAGCATGGCTTTCACCGCCGCCGCAGCGATCGCCTGGGTGGCAGGGTTTCCGGCGCCGGCCACTGCCGCGCTCGCCATCGCCGCCGCCGTCGCGCAGGCCACGCGCCTGATCGGCTGGAAGCCCTTGTGCACGCTGCGCAATCCGCTGTTGTGGATCCTGCATCTGTCGTACGCGTGGATTCCGCTGGGCTTCGTGATGCTGGCCTTGTCGCAGCTCGGCGTGGTACCGCAGAGCGCAGCGGTGCACCTGCTGGCCGTCGGTGCGATCGCCGGCCTCATCCTCGGCATGATCACGCGTACGGCGCTCGGACACACCGGCCGCATGTTGAAGGCGGGGCCTGCGGAGACGGCGATGTATGTGCTGATTCAGTGCGGCGTGGCGCTGCGCTTGGTTGCGGCAATGGCATCGGGCGAGTTGCGGGATGTTGCGCTGCTGTCGGCGGCGGGGTGCTGGAGTGCGGCGTTTGCGGTGTATGTGCTGACGTATGCGCCGTATTTGTTCCGTCCGCGGGTCGATGGAAAGGAAGGGTGAGGTTCCAAGAGCTTGACGGATGCTAGTGAGGCATCTCTGGGTTCCCGCCTTCGCGGGAACGACAGGGAGGTTGGAGAACGACC
>SPQI01000336.1 GCA_004570315.1 Oxalobacteraceae bacterium OM1
GCAGCCGATGCAGACCGGCCTGAAGGCCATCGACTCCATGGTGCCGATCGGCCGTGGCCAGCGCGAGCTGATCATCGGCGACCGTCAGACCGGCAAGTCGGCCGTTGCGGTTGATACCATCATCAACCAAAAAGGCCAGAACATGACGTGTATCTACGTCGCGATCGGCCAGAAAGCCTCGACGATCAAGAACATCGTCCGCGCGCTGGAAGAAAACGGCGCGATGGAATACACGATCGTGGTCGCCGCTTCCGCTTCCGAGTCCGCCGCGATGCAGTACATCGCCGCCTACTCCGGCTGCACGATGGGCGAATACTTCCGCGATCGCGGCGAAGACGCCCTGATCATTTATGACGACCTGTCCAAGCAAGCCGTGGCCTACCGTCAGGTGTCGCTGCTGCTGCGCCGTCCGCCGGGCCGCGAAGCCTACCCGGGCGACGTGTTCTATCTGCACTCCCGTCTGCTCGAGCGCGCCGCTCGCGTGAACCCCGACTACGTCGAAGCCTTCACCAAGGGCGAAGTCAAGGGCAAGACCGGTTCGCTGACCGCGCTGCCGATCATCGAAACCCAGGCTGGCGACGTGTCCGCGTTCGTGCCGACCAACGTGATTTCGATTACCGACGGCCAGATCTTCCTGGAGACCTCGCTGTTCAACGCCGGTATCCGTCCCGCGATCAACGCCGGTATCTCGGTGTCGCGCGTCGGTGGCGCCGCCCAGACCAAGGTCATCAAGGGCCTGTCCGGCGGTATCCGTACCGACCTCGCGCAGTATCGTGAACTGGCTGCGTTCGCGCAGTTCGCTTCCGACCTCGACGAAGCCACCCGCAAGCAGCTCGACCGCGGCGCACGCGTGACCGAACTGCTGAAGCAGCCGCAGTACTCGCCGCTGCCGATTTCGCTGATGGCCGTGTCGCTGTTCGCGGTGAACAAGGGCTATTTCGACGATATCGAAGTCAAGCAGGTGCTGCCGTTCGAAGCCGGCCTGCACTCCCACATGAAGGCCAAGTACGGCGCGCTGCTCTCGAAGATCGAAGATAGCAAGCAACTCGACAAGGATGGCGAAGCAGAACTCGCCGCCGCCATTGTTGAGTTCAAGAAGTCGGGCGCTTATTAATACGGCTCCTCAGGGGCAGCCCCCCGGGCAGCCCCGGTTGGGATAGAAGGAGTAAGGACTCATGGCAGTAGGCAAAGAGATACGCGGCAAGATCAAGAGCGTAGAGAACACGAAGAAGATCACCAAGGCGATGGAAATGGTCGCCGCATCCAAAATGCGCAAGGCGCAGGACCGGATGCGGTCGGCCCGTCCCTACAGCGATCGGATTCGTAATATCGCCGCTCACCTGTCGCAGGCCAATCCGGAGTACTCGCACCCCTTCCTGGTCAAGCAGGACGCGGCGAAGACCGTCGGCATCATCGTCGTCACCACGGACAAGGGTCTGTGCGGCGGCATGAACACCAACGTGCTGCGCCAGGTGACCAACAAGGTGCGGGAGCTCGAAGGCCAGGGCAACAAGATCGAAGCCGTTGCAATCGGCAACAAGGGTCTCGGTTTCCTGAACCGCATCGGCGCCAAGGTTGTGGCGCAGGCGATCCAGCTCGGCGACACGCCGCACCTGGACAAGCTGATCGGCCCCGTCAAGGTGCTGCTCGACGCGTACCAGGAAGGCCGGCTCGACGCTGTCTACATCTGCTACACCAAGTTCATCAACACGATGAAGCAGGAGCCGATGCTGGAGCAGCTGCTCCCGCTGTCGGCCGAGCGCATGCAGGCGGACGCAGGTAGTGGTCACGCATGGGACTACATCTACGAGCCGGATGCGCAGACCGTCATCGATGAGCTGCTGGTGCGTTACGTCGAGGCCCTGATTTACCAGGCCGTCGCCGAGAACATGGCGTCCGAGCAGTCGGCGCGCATGGTGGCGATGAAGGCGGCGAGCGACAACGCGGGCAACGTGATCAGCGAGCTGAAACTGGTCTACAACAAGACCCGTCAGGCTGCGATCACGAAAGAGCTCTCCGAGATCGTCGCCGGCGCCGCCGCGGTTTAAGCAATACAAGTCCCTTCCCCTTCAAGGGGGAGGTTAGGTGGGGGATGGGTCATCGGGTCACAAGACCCATCCCCACCCCAACCCTCCCCTTGAAGGGGAGGGGGCGAAGTGAAGAATTTAAAACTAAATCTGAAGGAACGAAAATGGCTGAAGGCAAAATCGTTCAGTGTATCGGCGCCGTGGTGGACGTGGAGTTCCCGCGCAACGCGATGCCCAAGGTGTACGACGCCTTGAAAATGGACGGCTCCGAGCTGACCCTCGAAGTGCAGCAGCAGCTCGGCGACGGCGTGGTCCGTACCATTGCGCTGGGCTCTTCCGAAGGTCTGCGCCGCGGCATGATGATCAAGAACACCGGCGCACCGATCTCCGTGCCGGTCGGCCCCGCTACCCTGGGCCGCATCATGGACGTGCTGGGCAACCCGATCGACGAGCGCGGTCCGGTCAACGCCGCGACCACCGCATCGATCCACCGCAAGGCTCCCGCGTACGACGAACTGTCGCCGTCGCAGGAACTGCTCGAAACCGGCATCAAGGTGATCGACCTGGTCTGCCCGTTCGCGAAGGGCGGTAAGGTCGGTCTGTTCGGCGGTGCAGGCGTGGGCAAGACCGTGAACATGATGGAGCTGATCAACAACATCGCGAAGGCGCACTCGGGTCTGTCCGTGTTCGCCGGCGTGGGCGAGCGTACCCGTGAGGGCAACGACTTCTACCACGAGATGGCCGATTCCAAGGTCGTGGACCTGGACAACCTGGCCAACTCGAAAGTGGCGATGGTGTACGGCCAGATGAACGAGCCGCCGGGCAACCGTCTGCGCGTGGCGCTGACCGGTCTGACGATCGCGGAATCCTTCCGTGACGAAGGCCGTGACGTGCTGTTCTTCGTGGACAACATCTACCGCTACACGCTGGCCGGCACCGAAGTGTCCGCGCTGCTGGGCCGTATGCCGTCCGCGGTGGGCTACCAGCCGACGCTGGCCGAAGAAATGGGCCGCCTGCAGGAGCGCATCACCTCGACCAAGACCGGTTCGATCACCTCGATCCAGGCCGTGTACGTCCCTGCCGACGACTTGACCGACCCGTCCCCGGCAACCACCTTCGCCCACCTCGACTCCACCGTCGTGTTGTCGCGTGACATCGCCGCGCTGGGTATCTACCCCGCCGTGGACCCGCTGGACTCGACCTCGCGTCAGCTCGACCCGAACGTGGTCGGCGCCGAGCACTACGAGACCGCCCGCGCCGTCCAGGGCACGCTGCAGCGCTACAAAGAGCTGCGCGACATCATCGCGATTCTCGGCATGGACGAACTGGCGCCGGAAGACAAGCTGGTCGTGGCACGCGCACGTAAGATGCAGCGTTTCCTGTCCCAGCCGTTCCACGTCGCCGAGGTGTTCACCGGCTCGCCGGGCAAGTACGTTCCGCTAAAAGAGACCATCCGCGGCTTCAAGATGATCGCTTCCGGCGAACTGGATCACCTGCCGGAGCAGGCGTTCTACATGGTCGGCACGATCGACGAAGCCATCGAGAAGGCCAAGAAGCTGCAGTAATCCTGTCGGCTCCTTTCGAGGAGTGCCTCCCTCTTCAAGAGGGAGGTTAGGTGAGGGGCGGGTTTCGTCGGTCGCGATCAAACCCATCCCCACCCCAACCCCTCCCTTGAAGGGGAGGGAGACAAGGGCGGAAACAGCAGCCTTCCAGAGAACAACAAAGGTTCCAACATGGCAAACACATTTCACGTAGTCGTCGTGTCCGCCGAAGAAGAAATCTTCGACGGCGAAGCCGAGTTCGTGGCGTTGCCGGGTGAAGCGGGCGAGCTGGGTATCTATCCCCAGCACACGCCGCTGATCACGCGCATCCGCCCGGGTTCGGTGCGCATCAAGGTGCCGGAGCAAAGCGAAGAGGTGTTCGTCTTCGTGGCGGGCGGCATTCTTGAGGTGCAGCCGAAGGGTGTGATCGTGCTGGCCGACACCGCGATTCGCGGCCACGACCTCGACGAAGCCAAGGCGGCGGAAGCCAAGCGCCAAGCCGAGGAAGCGCTGTCGAACCGGGAGTCGGAAATCGATTACGCGAAGGCGCAGGCCGAACTGGCCGCCGCCGTCGCGCAATTGGCAGCCATCCAGAAGCTGCGTCAAAAGCGCTGAGCAGCACGAGCAGTAGAATGAAAAGGCAGCTTCGGCTGCCTTTTTTCATTTCCGGAGCCGGCCATGGACGATCCCGTTACCGCTATTCCCGCATTGCTGCATGGAAGCAAGACGATTGCCGTGGTCGGCCTCTCGTCTAACCCGGACCGCGACAGCTACGAAGTGGCGGAATACCTGCAACAGCACGGCTACCGCGTCGTGCCGGTCAATCCCACTTACGCGGGCACGCGCATCCTCGGCGAGCACTGCTATCCCACGCTGACGCAGGCGGCGCGCGCACTGTCGGAGACCAGCGCGGCGCCGATCGATATCGTCGACTGCTTCCGGCGGCCGGAAAGCATGCCGGACGTTGCCGAGGAAGCCGTTCACATCGGCGCCAAGGCGCTCTGGATGCAGCTCGGCGTGGTGAACGACACGGCCGCGGACATCGCACGCCGCGCAGGGCTCGCAGTCATCATGGATCACTGCATGAAGATCGAGCACTCCCGCCTGCTGGCCCGCGAAGCGCGCCGCGCGGCCGGGCACTGAAGGAGGCGCGCGCATGAACGTGAAGAAGCAATTCCGCGCTGCACCGGACCTGAAGCTCGACGATCGCGACGCCGGCGCAACGCCCTTGCTCTCCGGTGACAAGGAGGCCGATGCGCAGCGCCTGAACGACCTCGCGCTGGAGATCGCCCAGCTGCAGGACGTCTTCTACGCCGAACACCGCCGCAAGCTGCTCGTGATCCTGCAGGGCATGGACACCTCGGGCAAGGACGGCACGGTGAAGGGCGTGTTCGGGCGCATCGACCCGCTGGGCATCCGCACCGTGGCGTTCAAGGCGCCCGGCACGCTGGAGAAGGAACACGATTACCTCTGGCGCATCCACCGCGAAGTACCGGGGCAAGGCGAGATCGTCATCTTCAACCGCAGCCACTACGAGGATGTGCTCATCACGCGCGTGCATGAATGGATCGACGCCGACGAGGTCAAGCGCCGCTATGCGCAGATCCGCGACTTCGAGCGCATGCTCGTCGAGACCGGCACCACGGTCCTGAAGTTTTTTCTCCACATTTCGAAGGACGAGCAGAAGGAGCGTCTCGAAAAGCGATTGGAGAATCCCGACAAGCACTGGAAGTTCGACCCGGTCGATCTGCAGGAGCGACGCTTCTGGGACAGCTATCAGCAGCTCTATGAAAAAGCCATCCGCGAGACCAATACCGATGCGGCGCCGTGGTATGTGATTCCGGCCGACTCCAAGCCGCACCGCAACCTCGCTATCGCCGCCATCGTGCTGGACACGCTGCAGGACATGAAGCTGGCCTATCCGCCGGGCGATCCCGAACTGGCGACGGTTCGCGTGGAATAGCGGACGTCATGCGTCACTGGCTGCCCGAGATGGTCGCGGTACCCTTGCTGCCGTTGCTGGTCGTCCAAGGGCGCCGCACGCGCCGCGTCACGCCGCGCCTGCCGGAAGCTCAGGGGCCGACACAGGGCTGCACCCACGCCGACGCCGACGGCCGCACACTGCGCTTGCTGACCGTCGGCGAATCTCCCGTGGCCGGCGTCGGCGTCGATACGCATGAAAGCGGCATTACCGGACAATTGGCGCGAGCGCTGGCCGAGCGCAGCGGCATGCCCGTCGCGTGGCACGCCATCGGCCGCAACGGCGCGACCGCCCGCGAGGCGCTTGTGGAACTGGTGCCGCTGGTGCCGCGGGCGCCGGTCGATATTGCGATGATTGCCTTCGGCGTCAACGACACCACCGAGTTCCGCCCCGTGCACCGCTGGCGGCACGATCTGGCGGCCTTGATTGAAGCGGTCACCGCACGTGCGCAACCGCGCTGCCTCATCCTGGCCGGCGTGCCCGAAGTCGGACGCCTGCCGGCCCTGCCGCAGCCGCTGCGGGCCGTCATGGGCATGAAAGCCCGCGCCCTCGACATGGTCACACGCAGGCTTGCGGCCACGCTGCCGGGGACGATCTATGTCCCGGTGGGCATGGACCCGGACCGGCCGGACCACATTGCAAGCGACGGCTATCATCCATCCGCCGCGGGCTGCGCTGTCTGGGCGCAAGTCGTTGCGCAAGCCTGCCGTTTGTCCGAACTGCGCTGATCAGCGCTCAACAAGCACGCACCACCCGAGTCCGGACGCCGTATCGGCGATAATGGCGGCTGACCGAAAGAAAGCCATTTGCCCCTATGTCCACTCAATTCGCCCCGCTGCAAAACGACACCTTCCTGCGCGCCCTGCTGCGCCAGCCGACCGATTACACACCGCTGTGGCTCATGCGCCAGGCCGGCCGTTACCTCCCGGAATACTGCGCCACCCGCAAGCGCGCCGGGTCCTTCCTCGGCCTTGCCAAGAACCCCGACTTCGCCACCGAAGTGACGCTGCAGCCGCTCGACCGCTATGCGCTCGACGCCGCCATCCTGTTCTCCGACATCCTCACCGTGCCGGACGCGATGGGCCTCGGCCTCTACTTCGCGGAAGGCGAGGGACCGAAGTTCGAGCGCCCGCTGCGCGACGAGCAGGCGGTGAAGGCATTGCGTGCGCCCGAACTCGGCGAGCTGCAGTACGTGTTCGACGCCGTCACGCAGATCCGCACGGCGCTCAATGGCCGCGTGCCGCTCATCGGCTTTTCCGGCAGTCCGTGGACGCTCGCCTGCTACATGGTCGAGGGCGGCGGCTCCGACGACTTCCGCACGGTGAAGAGCATGCTCTACAGCCGTCCGGACCTGATGCACCACATCCTCAAGACCAATGCCGAAGCCGTGGCGGCCTACCTGAACGCCCAGATCGACGCCGGCGCCCAGGCCGTCATGATCTTCGATACGTGGGGCGGCGCGCTCGCCGACGGCGCCTACCAGGCGTTTTCGCTGTCCTACATGCGCGAGGTCGTGCAGCAGCTCAAGCGCGAGCACAACGGCGCCAAGATCCCGGTCATCGTCTTCACCAAGGGTGGCGGCCTGTGGCTGGAGGAGATCGCCGATATCGGCGCCGATGCGGTCGGTCTCGACTGGACCGTCAACCTCGGCCAGGCGCGCGCGCGCGTGGGCCATAAGGTCGCGCTGCAGGGCAACCTCGACCCGAACGTGCTGTTCGCCGGCCCGGACGCCATCCGCGCGGAAGCCACGCGCGTGCTGGAGTCCTTCGGCAAGCCGGAAGCGGGCGTCGGCCATGTCTTCAACCTCGGCCATGGTATTTCCCAGTTCACGCCGCCAGAGGCCGTGTCGACGCTGGTCGAGACGGTTCACAAGGTGAGCCGCGCGTTGCGCGCGGGCTAAGGAATGCACGTGGCGTTTCTGCCGAGAACTTGATGCAGCGACGCCGATGCCGACCGACGATAGCGCGCCTTATTCACAAAATCGGCGGTCGACGTCGGCTTCAACATAATTACCACATTCAACATTTGCGGTTCGAGAACGGTTTATAAGCCATTGATTTTTAAAGCCAAAATTTTTGCTTTTCAAAGTGGCATTTTGTTGAAACCCGCATGCTGCTTGGCTTCGCGGACTGTCAAGAGGCGGTTCTCCACAAAGTTATCCACAGACTTTGTGGATAGAAGAAAAAACCGCTTACGAAACGCGGCTTTATCGAGACATCTAAAAATTTACTTTAAGTACGGCGGTGTACAGGAAGCGAACACCCGGCTGTGATCGAACGGCGCGGCCCGGCGGCAGACGGCATTTCCGTAAGGAAATGCGAATGCGCATGAATGTATGTCGTGCAATATTTCTCTTGCCAAGGGTCACTATTTCTGGCCTCGATTTCGAAGTTATTCACATGCAAGTCAAGGCGTCGGACTTGTGCGGAGCAACAAGAATTTTTCCGAATAGAATTGGCAGATGCACATTCGAACCCCGTAAGTCCTTGATCCGCCGTAAGAAAAATTCGCGGTGTGCAACCAATGCGCTGTGGAATTGCGCCGCTCCGAAGAATGCAGTGCACGATACCGGAACGTTGTTCACAAAGTTATCCACAGGCTGTGTGGATAGTCCAAAAACCGTTTACGAAACGGGTATTTAGCGCCGCTTTTCAAAGATCACTTTAAGTGTTGCCCGAACGCATCCTCAATATCGCCCTCGATACGCCGCTCGACACCTGCTTCGACTACCGCTGGCAGGGCGAGGAGGGCGCTGCCGTCCCGCAGCCGGGTCAACTGGTACTGGTACCCTTCGCGCGCCGGGAAGCGGTCGGTCTCGTCGTGGCGGTGAAGGAGGAGACCGACGTCCCGCCCGAGAAGCTCAAGGACGTGCTGGAGGTGCGCGCGCAGCTCACGCCCTTGTCGCCCGAGTGGATCGCGCTGTGCCGCTTCGCCGCCGAGTACTATCAGCGTCCGATCGGGGAAGTCGCGTTGCCAGGACTCCCGAAGAACCTGCGCATTCCAAAGACCGTCGCGCTCGACCGCGCGCTCAAGAAGTTCGCGAAGGCCGAGCCGGGGCACGATCCGGCGCCGCGCGACATGCCGCCGCTGAACCCGGCGCAACAGGAGGCCGCCGATGCGATCGCCGGCGCGTCGGGCTTCGCGCCGAAGCTGCTCTACGGCGTGACGGGCAGCGGCAAGACCGAGGTCTACCTGCAGGCCGCAGCGCAGGTGCTGATGCGCGCCGCCGAACGCGGCGAACCGGCCCAGGTGCTCATCCTCATACCGGAAATCAACCTGACGCCGCAGCTCGAAGGCAATGTGCGCGCGCGCTTTCCCGGCGTGCAGGTGGCGACGCTGCACAGCGGCCTCGCCGAAGGTGAGCGCATGAGCCACTGGCTGGAGGCGCATACCGGCCGCGCCGCCATCGTGCTCGGCACCCGGCTGGCGATTCTGGCATCGCTGCCGCACCTGAAGCTCATCATCATCGACGAGGAACACGACCCGTCCTACAAGCAGCAGGAAGGACTGCGCTACTCCGCGCGCGACCTCGCCGTGTGGCGCGCGCGGCAGCTCGGCATTCCGGTCGTGCTCGGCTCGGCCACGCCCTCGCTGGAGACCTGGTATCACGCGCAATCGGGCCGCTATCGCAAGCTGACGCTGCGCGAGCGCGCAGTGCGCGATGCGGTGCTGCCCAAGGTGCGGCTGGTAGATATGGAGCGCGACAAACCCGGCGAGGGCCTCACGTCGAGCCTCGTGTCCGCGGTGAAGCGGCGACTGGAAGCCGGCGAGCAGTCGCTGCTCTTTCTCAACCGCCGCGGCTATGCGCCGGTCCTCTCCTGCGACGCCTGCGGCTGGATCAGCAACTGCACGCGCTGCACCGCCTTCATGGTGCTGCACAAACCCGAGCATCGGCTGCGCTGCCATCACTGCAGCCTGGAGCTGCGCATTCCACGCTCCTGCCCGACCTGCGGCAACATCGACCTGCAACCGCTCGGACGCGGCACGCAGCGCATCGAGGAAGGCCTGCAGCACATCTTTCCGCAGGCGCGCGTGATGCGCATCGACGCCGACTCCACGCGCCTGAAGGGCAGCGCGCAGGCTGCTTTCGATAGCGTGCATCGCGGCGACGTCGACATCCTGATCGGCACGCAGATGGTCGCCAAGGGACATGACTTCCGCCGCCTCACGCTGGTCGGCGTGCTCAATCCCGACACCGCGCTCTTCTCGCACGACTATCGCGCCAGCGAGCGGCTTTTCGCGCAGCTGATGCAGGTCGCCGGGCGCGCGGGACGCACGGCACAGAAGGAGGGCGGTAACGCAAGCGAAGTGCTGATCCAGACGCGCTATCCGCAGCATCCGCTGTACGGCGCCGTGATGGCGCACGACTACGACCGCTTCGCCGCAGGCCTCCTGGAAGAGCGCGAACAGGCGGGTCTGCCGCCGTTCATCTTCCAGGCATTGCTGCGCGCCGAGGCACGCGAATTGCAGACCGCATTGGACTTCCTGCAGCATGCGGCGACCTGCCTCGAGTATCCCGGCATCACCATCCACGATCCAATTCCGATGACGCTGACGCGCGTGGCAAACGTCGAGCGCGCGCAGCTGCTGATCGAATCGCCGTCGCGCCCGGCGCTGCAGCACTTCCTCAAGGCCTGGATGGCCGAATTGCGTGCAACCAAAACGCGGGCGAAGTGGTCGCTGGAAGTGGACCCCGTCGATATTTAGAAAAGGAGACAAGCATGGCCAAACTCGCACTCATCACCGGCGGCTCGCGCGGACTCGGCGCGGCGCTGTGCGCGCATTACGCGGCGCAGGGCTTCGAGGTCGTGGAGTTCTCGCGCAGCGGCAAGCAGCCCTACAGCGTGAAAGTGGATCTCACGCGGCCCGAGGCAGCGAATGCGGTGTTCGCGCGTACATTGCAGCCGCTGGCGGCGCGACAATTCGAGGAAATCGTCGCCATCAACAATGCCGGCGTGCTTGATCCCATCGGCCCGACTTCGCGCAAGGACATCGCTGACGTCATCGCGAACGCGAATGCCAACTACGTCTCGGCGATCGCCTTCATCACGCGTGTCGTCGATGCCTTCCAGGGACACGCCGCACGCAAGCGTATCGGCAACATCTCGTCGGGCGCCGCACTGCGCGGCTACGCAGGCTGGTCACTCTACTGCGCAGCGAAGGCGGGCATCGAACACTTCGTGCGCAGCGTCGCCGTGGAGCAGCAGCAGGAGGCGCAGCCGTTCACGCTGGTGAACATCGGACCCGGCGTGATCGACACCGAGATGCAGGCCACCATCCGCGGCGCGAAGGCCGACGATTTTCCGACGGTCGGACGCTTCCTCGACCTCAAAGCCAACAACGCGCTGCGCCGCCCCGAGGACGTGGCCGCATTCGTGGCCGCCGTGCTGGCCGGCACGCCGGAGAACGGTGCGCGCTACGACATCGCCGACGGCGTGCCGAGCCGCTGATTCGATGCGTCGTCTCGTCGCCCTTCTTGCATTCGCCTGCGCCGGTTGCACCTCCGCGCCGCAGGCGCAGTGCCGGCTGGCCGACACGCTGGTGCGCGACTACGGGATCAGCTTTTCCGGTTTCGACAAGGCGCTGCCGCGCGTGCTGCAGGCGCCGCAGCCGCCGGCGCCCGTGCTCGATCTCGCGTTGCCCAATTCGCGCGGCGACGTGCGCGACGGCTTCGAACATCGCGCACTGGTGAGTCTGCCCCAACGCGAGGCGTGGATACATCGCACCGGCGGTTTCGCTGGCGTGAACGAGTGGTACGGTCCGGTGCCCGTCGCGCCGGCGTCGCTGGAGGGCTGTGCGCCCGCTTCGGCCGAGCAAGGAACAACTCCATGATCGAATTGCGCAGCATCGTCACGCCGACGGCGGAGGAGGCTGACGCGCTGTACGCCGTCGTGCAAGCCTCGCCTGCGTACTACCTGCTCGTCGAAGGCCGCGTGCCCGACCGCCGCACCGTGCTCGACGAATGGTTCGCGCCCAACCCCGCTTTGATGGAAGGCGGCCGCGAGAAGTGGGTGTTCGGCCTCTGGCACGATGGGAAATGCGTAGGGTTGATCGACGCACTGAAGGGCTTCATGGTCGCGGAGCAATGCATGATCGGCTTGATGCTGGTCGCCGAGCCGCACCATCGCAGCGGCATCGGGCGCGAGGCGATGCGGCAGTTCGAACGCTTCGCCGCGGCGCACGGCATGCGCTCGCTGCGCATCGGCGTGAATGTCGACAACGACCGCGGACTCGCCTTCTGGCGCAGCCTCGGCTTCGCCGAAACCGGGCAGCGCACGCGTGTGCCGGGCGCGCTGTCGGACGTCCTGATCTTCGAGAAGGCACTTCTGCGGCAGGAGGCCGCATGAACGTGCGCCGCCTCCTTCCCGCCGATGCCGCCGCGTATCGCGAACGCATGCTCGCCGCCTACGAGGCGCATCCCGATGCCTTCACCTC
>SPQI01000327.1 GCA_004570315.1 Oxalobacteraceae bacterium OM1
GCGCCGACCAGCGCTGCACGCGCCGCCGCGCCGGCCTCGCGCATCGGCTGCCAGGAATCGCGCACGCTGCTGGAGCCGCCGGTGACCATGATGCCGAACTCGCGCGCGGCCTTGCGCGTCAGCCACACGACCGCGCTCTGGACCACGCCGCGGCTGTCGGGATGGATCGGCAAGGAGGTCGGCAGGATGGTGACGTCGCCGTAGATCTTGTCGATGGGCGCATTCTCGATGCGCACGGCGGAGAGCGGCACGTCGAGCTCTTCGGCGACAAGCATGGGCAAGGCGGTATGCACGCCCTGCCCCATTTCGTTGCGCGGCATGGCGACGGTGACCGTGCCGTCGGGTGCAATCTTTACCCAGCCGTTGAGCGCCACTTCGCCGTCGTGAACGGGAAACGGCACGGAGCCGGTCAGGCGCTGCCGCGCCGGCATCACGCCCCAGCCGACCACGAGCGCGCCGGTGACGGCGAGGCCGCCGAGCAGGAAATTGCGGCGGGCTTTGCTGCGGGGTTTGGCTGTCTCCATGCTGTCTCCGTGGATGTTGTTGTATCGGCCAAATGCTACGCGAAAACCGCCCTGCGTCAATGCGAGGCGCGGCTCTAAAGGCCGCGGCCCTTGCAAAAGAAAAAACCGGCCGCAGCCGGTTTCTTCATTCAATCGACCGCAGCCGATTACTGCGCCGCTTCCTTCACGCGCAGACGCCATGCGTGCAGCAGCGGCTCGGTGTAGCCGCTGGGCTGTTCCAGGCCCTTGAACACGAGATCGCGGGCGGCGCGATAAGCAAAGGACGCCTCGTAATCCTGAGCCATCGGCTTGTAGAACGGATCGCCGGCGTTCTGCGCATCGACGACCTTCGCCATGCGCTGCAGCGTCTCCGTGACCTGCGCTTCGCTGACGATGCCATGCAGCAACCAGTTGGCGATGTGCTGGCTGGAGATGCGCAGCGTGGCGCGGTCTTCCATCAGGCCGACGTTATGGATGTCCGGCACCTTGGAGCAGCCGACGCCCTGATCGACCCAGCGGACCACGTAGCCGAGGATGCCCTGAGCATTGTTGTCGAGTTCCTGCTGGATGTCGGCCGCGGACCACTCGGGCTTGGCCACCACCGGGATTTCGAGCAGGCCGTCGAGCAGGCGCGCGATTTCGTCGTTGGTCGCCGAGCGCTCCAGTTCCTGCTGGATCTGCGCGACGCTGACGCGGTGATAGTGAAGCGCATGCAGCGTGGCGGCCGTCGGCGACGGCACCCAGGCAGTGTTGGCGCCGGCCTTCGGATGGCCGATCTTTTGCTCGAGCATCGCGGCCATCATGTCCGGCATTGCCCACATGCCTTTGCCGATCTGCGCGCGTCCGCGCAGGCCGGCGGACAGGCCGACGAGAACGTTGCTCTTCTCGTAGGACGTCAGCCAGGTGCTGGTCTTCATGTCGCCCTTGCGCAGCACCGGGCCGGCATACATGTCGGTGTGCATCTCATCGCCGGTACGGTCGAGGAAGCCGGTGTTAATGAAGGCGACGCGGGAGGCCGCTTCCTTCAGGCAGGCACGCAGGTTGACGCTGGTGCGGCGCTCCTCGTCCATGATGCCGAGCTTCACCGTGTTAGGTGCAAGGCTGAGCAGCTGTTCGACGCGGCCGAACAGTTCGTTGGCGAACGCGACTTCGGCGGGGCCGTGCATCTTGGGTTTCACGATGTAAACCGAGCCGGTGCGCGAGTTGCGTGTCGGACGATTCGGTTCCTTGAGGTCGATCGTCGCGATGGCCGTCGTGATGACGGCGTCCATGATGCCTTCCGGGATTTCCTTGCCCTCGCCCCAGAGAATGGCCGGGTTGGTCATCAGGTGGCCGACGTTGCGCAGGAACAGCAGCGAGCGGCCGTGCAACGTGACGACGCCGTCCTTCGCATCGGCCGCGCCGGCGGCGGCGTTGTACTGGCGGTCCTTGTTCAGCGTGCGGGTGAAGGTCTTGCCGCCCTTGCTGACTTCTTCCTTCAGCGAGCCGTCGAGGATGCCGAGCCAGTTGGCGTACGCAAGCACTTTGTCGTCGGCATCGACAGCCGCGATGGAGTCTTCGAGGTCGAGAATCGTGGACAGTGCGGCTTCGAGTACCACATCGGCGACGCCGGCGGCATCGTCCTTGCCGATCGGCGTGTTGCGGTCGATACGGATATCGATGTGCAGGCCGTTGTTCTTGAGCAGCACGGAGGACGGCGCGGCGGCGTCGCCCTGCCAGCCGACGAACTTGCTTTCATCGGCGAGACCGGTAGTGCCGCTCTTCAGCGCCACGACCAGCTTGCCGCCTTCAACGCGATAGCCGGTGGCGTCACGATGGGAACCATTGGCCAGCGGCGCGGATTGGTCGAGGAAGTCGCGCGCATAGGCGATGACCTTGGCGCCGCGTACGGGGTTATAGCCGCCGGCCCGCTCCGCCGGTTCGGATTCCGGGATGGCATCGGTGCCGTACAGCGCATCGTAGAGCGAGCCCCAACGCGCGTTGGCGGCGTTGAGCGCATAGCGGGCGTTGAGGATGGGAACGACCAGCTGCGGGCCGGCCTGCTGTGCAAGCTCGGCATCCACGTTGGTGGTGGTGACCTTTACCTCTGCGGGCGCGGGAACGAGGTAGCCGACCGATTCGAGAAATTGCTTGTAAGCGGCCTTGTTCTTGATCGGACCGGGATTGGCCTTGTACCAGGTGTCCAGCTCGGTCTGGAGGCGATCACGCTCGGCGAGCAGCGCGGCGTTCTTCGGTGCGAGGTCGCGCACGATGGCGTCGAAGCCCTTCCAGAAGGTGGCGCTGTCGATGCCGGCGACCGGCAGGACTTTCTCTTCAACGAAGCGATGCAGGTTGTTGGCGACTTGGAGTCCGTGGACGGTGGTGCGTGCAGTCATGATGTCGATTCCCGAAAATGAAAAGGCGATCAGAAGGTCTTGTAGAAATAGTAGACGGTCAGGCCGAAACCGACCGCGATAATGAAGCGGCGCAGCCAGAGCGCAGGGATCTTCCGCGCAATGCTCGCCCCAAAGAAGCCGCCCAGGGTTGCCGTGGCCAGCATGACGAGGGTATGCGGCCAGCTGACAGCACCCGCCGCGATGAAGGTGACGACCGTGACGCTGTAGACGATGGCCGACAGCAGATTCTTGATGGCGTTGATTTCGTGCACGTCGTCATGGCCGGACATCGCGAGGCTGGCGATCATGAGGATGCCCATGCCGGCGCCGAAGAAGCCGCCGTAGACCGAGACCGCCGTCTGTCCGGCGAGCAGGCCGATGCTGCTGTCGGTCTTGGACTTGTGCGGCTTGCGCAGCCAGCCGGCAATCTGGCTGGAGAAAGTGAACAGCACCGTCGCGAACAACAGCAGCCACGGGATCAGCTTCGAGAAGACGGCGTCCTTGGTGAACAGCAGCAGGAGGCCGCCGCCGATGCCGCCGATGAAGGACACGATGCCCATCGGTATCAGGTAGCGCTTGTAGCGGGACAGCTCCTTGCGATAAGCCCAGGCGCCGGAGAGGCTGGCGGGCGTGAGCGCAACCGAGTTGCTCGCATTGGCCGTGACCGGCGGCACGCCGACCGCGAGCAAGGCGGGGAAGGACAGGAAGGTGCCGCCGCCGGCGACGGCGTTCATGGCGCCAGCGCCGAATGCCGCGATCCCGACGAGCAGCAGGTGCCAGAGGGTCATGGTTTGACTCCGATGTGATCTTGCACGTAGCCGAGCAAGGCGCGCATGTCGGGGCCGGTGGCGTCCGGCGTCACGCCGAGCTCTTCCAGCGGCGCGCTTGCGCGGTTGACCCAGAAGGTGGTGTAGCCAAACCAGGCGGCGCCGCAGGCATCCCAGCAGTTGCTCGACACGAACAGGATGTTCTTCGCCGACAGACCGAATACATCCGGCGCCATCTGATAAGCCTCGGGCGCGGTCTTGAATTTCTTCACCGCGTCGACCGAAAGAATGTGGTGGAAGATGCCGCGCATGCCGGCTGCCTCGACGGCGGAATCGAGCATCTGCGGATTGCCGTTCGAGAGAATTGCAAGTTTCAGACCCATGCCTTTCAGCGTGCGCAGCACGTCGAGGTTCTCCGGAAACGGCTGCAGCTTGGCGTACTGCCCCATCAGCGCATTGTGGGCGTCGAGCGTCAGGTCGAGGCTGAGCTTCTTGCAGGAGAAGACCAGCGCATCCTGCGTCACTTCCCAAAACGGCTTGTACATCGCGCACATCGTCCGCAAACGGGTGTACTCGATCTGCTTGTCGCGCCAGAGCTCGGCGAGCGCAGCCCCGCGCCCCGGAAACAGCTTTTCCGCGAGGGCGCCAATGGAGTACACGTCGAATAGCGTGCCGTAGGCGTCGAAGACGATGGCTTGCAGGGTCATGGGGAGTGAAATGGCAAGGTTGCGTCGAGTATATGGGCTAAAAATTCGAATAAACTACATCAAAGATCACTTGATCTTTGCGTTTAAGTTAAAGCCGGGACCTCCATGGATCATTTCAAGCAGATGTCCACCTTTGTCGAAGTTGCCGCTCGCGGCAGCCTTTCGGCCGCTGCGCGGGCGGAGGGCATTGCCCCGGCCATGGTTGGACGGCGGCTCGATGCGCTGGAAGAGCGGCTCGGGGTGAAGCTGCTGCAGCGATCCACCCGCAAGATTGCGCTGACCAATGAGGGTCTGAGTTTCCTGGAGGATTGCCAGCGCATCCTGGCCGACCTGGAGAACGCCGAGTCCGCCGTCTCCGAACGCAGCGCCCGTGCCAGCGGCCACCTCTTGATTTCCGCGCCCGCCGGTTTCGGCCGGCAGCACGTGGCGCCGCTCATTCCGTCCTTTCTCGCCGAACATCGGGACGTCAGCGTCACGCTTAACCTCAACGACCGCGTCGTGGATCTGATCGGCGAAGGCATCGACGTGGCGATCCGCATTGCCGCCCTTTCCGACTCCAACCTCATCGGCGTCAAGCTGGCCGACAACAAGCGCGTCGTGGTCGCGGCGCCCGCCTACCTCAAGCGCTACGGCGCGCCGCAATCGTTGGACGACCTCGCCCGCCACAACTGCCTCGCCATCAGCAGCGAGGGCAGCCAGCGCGGCTGGACTTTCCGCCAGAACGGCAAGAACGTGACGCTCAAGGTCGCGGGGAACATGGTATGCAACGACGGTGCCGTCCTGCACGACTGGGCACTGGCAGGCCGCGGGCTTGCGTGGCGTTCGATGTGGGAAGTGGCCAGCGCGATCGAATCCGGCCAACTTGTGACGGTGCTCGACGAGTTCGCCGCCCAGGGCAACGACATCTATGCCGTCTTCGCCCAGCGCCGCCACCTGCCGCTGCGCATCCGCGCCTTCGTTGATTTCCTCCGCCACACCTACGCAAGCCCGGGGTACTGGCGGAAGTGACGACGCCATATTGCACTGCACACGGGCGCGCGTTTTACGGAACTCAATGATGCCGTTCGGATGCTTTGGCTTGGATCAGCGGAAGCGCTCGTTTATGGTGATATTGATAAAGCTGGCGGTTCCAGCCTTGCAGCAATGTCTTTCATCGATTGATGAACTTTTTTCATCCACGCGGCCGAATGCTGCATGCATGATCGTTTCGCTTTAGCAATATTTCAATAAACAAAGGAGACAAGCATGTGGTCACAAGTGTATGACCCGCTGAACAATGCCGTCCTGTCGACATTGATCGCGGCAATTCCCGTCGTGGTGATGCTGGTTGCACTAGCGTTCTTCCATATCAAAGCGCACATCGCCGCCCTGCTCGGCCTCGCCGCCGCACTTGCCGTCGCCATCTTCGGCTTTTCCATGCCGGCATCCGCGGCTTTCTCGTCGGCCCTGCTCGGCGCGGCCAACGGCCTGCTGCCGATCGGCTGGATCATCCTGAACGTGATCTTCCTGTACCAGCTCACCGAGCGCAAAGGCTACTTCAAGGTCATGCAGGACAGCATCACGGGCATCACCGTCGATCGCCGCCTGCAACTGCTGCTGGTCGCGTTCTCCTACGGTGCGTTCTTCGAAGGCGCAGGCGGCTTCGGCACGCCTGTGGCCGTGACCGGCGCGATGCTGATCGGCCTAGGCTTCGCGCCGCTCGCCGCATCGGGACTCTCGCTGATCGCCAATACCGCACCGGTGGCCTACGGCGCGCTGGGCACGCCGATCATCGCGCTGGCGGGCGTCACCGGCCTCGACATGCTGCAACTCTCCGGCATGGTCGGCCGCCAGCTGCCGTTCTTCTCCATCCTGGTACCGTTCTGGCTGATCTGGGCCTTCTGCGGCTTCCGCGGCATGATCGCTATCTGGCCGGCGATCCTCATCGCCGGCGCGACCTTCGCCATCCCGCAATTCCTCATCTCCAATTTCCACGGCCCGTGGCTGGTGGACGTCGGCGCAGCCATCATTTCGATGATCTGCCTGACGCTCTTTCTCAAGGTCTGGAAGCCGTCCGAAATCTGGACTTCCACCGCCGGGCGCCTCGGCAGCGACGGCGCGGCAGGCGCAGCTGCCGCCAACAACGGCTCCACGGTGCACAACTACACCCGCGGCGAAGTCATGCGCGCGTGGATGCCCTGGCTGATCCTGGCCCTGCTGGTGTTCCTGTGGGGCGTGCCGGACTGGAAGAAGATGCTCGACGCCATCTCGATGCCGAAGTTCGAATGGCCCGCGCTGCACAAGGTCGTGCAGAAGATGCCGCCGGTAGTGAGCAAGCCGAGCGCGGAAGCGGCCGTCTACACCTTGACCTGGCTGTCGGCCACCGGCACCGGCATCCTGATCTCGGCCATCATTTCCGGCCTGCTGATCGGTTACCGCGTCGGCGAAATCTTCAAGGTCTACTGGGAAACGCTGAAGCTGGTGCGCTACTCGCTGATCACCATCGCCGCCATGCTGGCGCTGGGCTTCACGACGCGCTACTCCGGCATCGACTCCACGCTCGGCCTCGCCTTCGCCCACACCGGCGTGCTCTATCCCTTCTTCGGCACCCTGCTCGGCTGGCTGGGCGTGGCGCTGACCGGTTCGGACACCGCGTCCAACGTGCTGTTCGGCGGCCTGCAGCGCACCTCGGCCGAGCAGATCGGCCTGAACCCGGTGCTGATGGCCTCGGCCAACTCCTCGGGCGGCGTGATGGGCAAGATGATCGACGCGCAGTCCATCGTGGTGGCGTCCACCGCGACGAAGTGGTACGGCCACGAGGGCGACATCTTGCGCTACGTGTTCTTCCACTCGATCGCCCTGGCCTGCCTGGTGGGCATCCTGGTGACCCTGCAGGCGTACGTCTATCCGTTCACGCAGCTTGTGAAGTAGCGCGTTCTCCCGCCCATGAAAAAAGCGAGGCATCCGCCTCGCTTTTTCGTTTGCGCGCCCGCCAACCTTACAAGGCAGCGGCAAGTCTTACCGGCGTAAACTTGGCGGCGTAAAAAAACCCCGGCATGCCGGGGTTTTTCTGGATTCGCTCGCTTAGTTCAGCGGCTGGATCGCGGAAGCCTGCTTGCCCTTCGGGCCGGTCGTGACTTCGAACTGCACGCGCTGGTTTTCCTTCAGGCTCTTGAAGCCGTTGCTCTGGATCGCGGAGAAGTGCGCGAAGAGGTCTTCGCCACCTTCGTCCGGAGTGATGAAACCGAAGCCTTTAGCGTCGTTGAACCATTTAACAGTACCTGTTGCCATGTTGATTTCCTATTTCGATGTGTTGAGGGCCTTCGCCCGGTAGAACCTTTGAAGCAAGAAAGAAATGACAGACAAATACTGCACTACTAGCTCAAACTTCAATCGGTCGCGCATTATACCTTGTGAATTCCGCTCTACGGTTCGATCTGTATCAAGCTTTGTGCAGGCACGCACCGTGGCATGAATGCTGCATCGGGGACGGCACCTCTTTGCCCATCTTCGTCATGCAACAATCTTCCTCCTCCCGGACGGAACAACGTCCCGCATTGCGCCGCGGAAAGCCCGCCGCGCACGACCATGCCGTGCAGCGCACGCTACGCGAAACTTTCGGTCTCGAACGTCTGCGCGACGGACAGCGTGAAGTCATCGACCATGTGATGCACGGCATCGACACGCTCGCCGTCATGCCGACCGGCGCCGGCAAATCGCTCTGCTACCAACTGCCGGCGCTGCAAATTCCTGGCATGACGGTCGTCGTGTCGCCGCTCATTTCCCTGATGAAGGATCAGGCCGGCAAGCTCGAGGATGCCGGCCTGCCGGCCGTCGAGGTCAACAGCACATTGAGCACGCGCGAAGAGGAATCGGCGCTCCAGCAGATCGAAGCGGCCGAAGGCGAATTCATCTTCACCACGCCGGAGCGCCTGGCCGATCCCGAATTCCTGGAGACGATCAAGCAGAACCACATCAGCCTGTTCGTCGTCGACGAGGCGCATTGCATCTCGCATTGGGGCCACGACTTCCGGCCGGCCTACCTGCATCTCGGCGCGGCGATCGCGGCGCTCGGCAACCCGACCGTGCTCGCCCTCACCGCAACGGCTACCGAGGAAGTCACCAAAGACATCATGGCGCAACTGGGCCGGCCCGACATGCAGCTGGTCAACACTGGCATCTTCCGGCGCAACCTGCAGTACCGGGTCATTCCGGCGACCGACGAAGAGGAAAAGCTGCGCCACGCGGCGACGCTGGTACGCGAGCTCGACGGCACCGGCATCATTTACGCAGCCACGGTGAAGATGGCCGAGGAAGTCCATGCCGCGCTGGAACAGGCGGGCGAAAGCGTGGCGCTCTATCACGGGCAGCTGGCCTCCAAGCAGCGGCACGCCAGCCAGGACATGTTCATGAGCGGCGAGCGGCGCGTGATGGTGGCGACGAATGCGTTCGGGATGGGCATCGACAAGCCGGACATCCGCTTCGTCATTCACTTCCAGCTGCCGGCCAACCTCGAGTCCTATTATCAGGAATCCGGGCGCGCGGGCCGCGACGGCAAGGCGGCTGCCTGCGTGCTGCTCTACTACCCGCGCGACAAGCAGGTGCAGCAATTCTTCCTGGCGCGCCGCTATCCGGGCGCGGAAGACCTCGGCCTCGTGTACAGCGCCTTTCAGCACCTTTCGCCGAACGGCGAAGGCGTAAGTTTCGCGCAGCTGCACGCCTCGCTGCAGGACGTTTCGGACAGCCGCCTGCAGGTCATGCTCAAGCTGCTACGAGATGGCGAAGTCGTTGAACAAGACGCGCAGATGGCCTTCCGCCTGCGCAAGCGTCTGCTGAAATCGCGCGACTTGACGGAGCTGGTGGAGGTCTACCGGGAGAAGAACCAGCGCGATCATGATGCGCTGGAGCGCATGATCTTCTACGCGCAAACGGGATTCTGCCGCTGGAAGGTACTGCTCGAATACTTCGGCGAGGAAGCGCCATGGGAGCGTTGCGGCGGCTGCGACAACTGCCTGCGTCCGCCGGAACAGGAGCTGACGCCTGAACATGTCCGCGAGCACGTGCCGGAGGAAAGCCGCCCGGCGCCGGGGCCTGTCTTCGCAGCCGGCAGCCAGGTGCGCGTGGCGCGCTACGGCCAGGGGTTGGTGGAATCGGCCGCCGGCGACAAGGTGACGATCGTCTTCCCCGACAGCCAGAAGCGCACGTTTCTCGCCGAGTACGTGCAGGCGATCTAGCGGCGGCTTTGCAAACATCGCCCACGTAGGGTGCGCTCTGCGCATCAATGCGTCGGACGGTGCGCAAAGCGCACCCTACGCTAACTTTAGGGCTGGCCTAACGTGCGTCAGCGCGCGGCCTTGCGGCTGCGCTTGGTGTCGAACATGCGCGTGTCGGCGATCTTGAGGAGCGCGTCCACGTCCTCGCCGTCTTCGGGAAACAGCGCCCAGCCGATCGACACACCGACGCTCACGATGGCGCTCGCCACGCCGATCGGCGCTTCCACCACGTCGCGTAGAGTGCTGGCCATCGCATCCACGTCGCCGCCCTCCGTGACACCCTTGAGCAGCACGACAAATTCGTCGCCGCCATAACGCGCCACGACGTCGGTCACGCGCACCGCCGCTTTCAGCCGCGCGGCTACAGTGGCGAGCACCTTGTCGCCCGCATCGTGGCCGTACTGGTCGTTGATGGTCTTGAAGTGGTCGAGGTCGACGAAGAGCAGCGCGAAGGTGGGCTTTTCCAGGCCGGGTTGCGCGAGCTGCCGGCGCAGCGCGCCGATCTGCGCGATCAGCGAGGCGCGGTTGAAGACCGCGGTCAGCTTGTCGATGCGCAGGTTGTGCTCCATCTCGCTGAAGGTCTGGGCGAGTTGGCCGATCTCGTCGTGCCGGCGAATGTTCAGCGAAGGCAGCGGCTCGCCGTCGCCGATACGCCGCACGGCATCGCTCAGCTGCCGCAGATCGCGCAGCACGCGGTTGAGCACGGAGAGTCCGAGCACCAGCGCCAGCACGATGCAGACGATGGTGATGAACAGACCTTCCAGGAAGTTGTAGCGCACGCCGCCCATGAAGTCGGCATGCGGGACGGCGACCACGGCCGTCCAGTCCAGGCCGTAGGGCTGGCCGAGACGAGTGGCGGCGATGTCGAGGTTGCCGTCGGCGACTTCGGTGTGCGTGGTGCCGGCGACCGGCTTCCGGTCCTGCAGGCGAAGCATGGCGTCGCGGATCAGCGGCGTGCGCATCTCCTGCGGCCGGACGCGTTCGGCGCGTCCGTTCACGTCGCGGAACGGCAGTTCGTTGCCTGAGGTCGCCACGACATATCCCTCGCCATCGAGCACGAAGGCCACGCCGTTGTCGCCGACCTTCAGGCCGCGCAGGAAGTCGGTGAGCACGCGCAGCGTGACGTCGGTGGCCACCACTCCGGCCACGCTGTGGTCGGCATGGTAGACCGCCTTCGCCAGCGTGACGGTCGGCTCGCCGGAAGAAAAATCATGGTAGACCGCCGACCACACCGGGCCGCCGGCACGCGCGGCCGAGGCATACCAGGGCCGCACGCGGGGATCCATGGCGTCGGTGCGCAGCACGCGGCCGCGGTCGCCGGGTGCCGCTACGGCGTAGACCGTGCGCTTCGGCGCACCGGCTTCGCGCAGATACAGCTGCACCACATCCTTGTTGACGCGTTCGACACCGAGGAAGCGGCCATCGGCGCCGCCGAAGTAGACATAGTTGTTGGCCTCCATGAAGAGGCCGGCGGCCGTCCAGAGGCGCGATTCGAGGGCGGCCGGGTCATCGTCGAAGGGCTGCGGCCGCGGGATGGTGGCCGGGTCGGGCGAAATCGCGTTCAGCGCGGCATGGGCGCCGGCCAGGTGGCGCTCGGTGGCGGTCGCGATGTGCTGCACCGTGTCGCCGAGCACCCGCTGCGACAGGGTGCGCACTGCGCCTTCCCCGGCGCGGTAGGAGACCCAGGCAATGGCCGTGGAAACGAAGATCACGAGCGCCACATACGGCAAGACCAGCTGCCGGCGCAGGGAGGATTTGTTCATGCAATTCGTGGCGGCAGCGGCAGCGGCAGCGGCAGCGGCAGCGGCCAGCTCGTTTTTCTTGTTGGAAGGGCTGTCGGGTTGGATTCGATTATAGCGGCGGCAACTTGAAACTTGCCACACGGAAATGAAAATCCGGTTCGGCTTGTGACGCAATAAAGCCGGACCGTTGCGTTAACGGCAGGATGCGGAAGTGCTGAAGGGTGACGTTGCGAAACGCTTGTCGATCACGGCGTCGTCGTGCAGTTGAAAGAAGCATATCGCCGATTGAGATTTATCAATGCCTTCCCCGGCACTAACGGCGGTGCAATCCCTCCAATAGCCGAGTACTTATTTACAACTATATTTTCTTGAGAGGAACCAATATGAAACATTCAGTCTTGCTCGCTGCGCTCGTTGCCAGTCTCGCCCTTGGTGCTTGCGGTAAGAAAGATGCCGGCTCGAGCGATGCGGGTGGCGGCAGCAGCACCGGCGGCGCCGCGACTTCCAGCGGCACGGCTGGCGGC
>SPQI01000113.1 GCA_004570315.1 Oxalobacteraceae bacterium OM1
GCAGATGTCGCCGCGCGTGCGCGTCTTCGTCGATTGGGTGGCCGAACTGCTGGCGCGAGGCTGATTCGCTACAATCGGCTGTTTCCATTCCCGCCTCCGACACTGATGACCGCCTTCTCCATCCGCCCCGCCACGCCGGCCGACGTGCCGCACATCCTCGACATGATCACCGAGCTCGCCGACTTCGAGCGCCTGCGCCATCTCGTCGTCGCCGACGAAGGCCTGCTGCGCGATGCGCTGTTCGGCGCGCATCCCGCCTGCGAATGCGTCGTGGCGCGCGAGGGCGATACGCCGGTGGCCTTCGCGCTGTTCTTCCACAACTTCTCCACCTTCCTCGCCAAGAAGGGTCTTTATCTCGAAGACCTGTACGTGAAGCTGCCGTATCGCGGCAAGGGCTATGCGACGCAGATCCTCAAGCACCTCGCGCGGCTGGCGGTGGAGCGCAACTGCGGCCGCTTCGAATGGTCGGTGCTGGACTGGAATGAAAAGGCGATCGGCTTCTACAAGAAGATGGGTGCCGACGTCATGCCCGACTGGCGCATCTGCCGCGTCACCGGCGAGGGCCTTACGCAGCTGGCGGCCTGAATGCAGCAACGGCGCCCGCGGGCGCCGTTGTCATATGGGGAGTCAGCGTTCGGCGAGCTTCGCCTGCGGCTTCGCGCGTTGCGCAGCAAGCCGCTCTTCTTCGATCTGCCGCCGCTTCTCGGCCAGCGTCATCCGCTTGCCGATGATGACCACATGCGGAATGCTCGCGTACTGTTCGGCGGCGGCTTGCGCTCTTGCCTTGCCGAGCGCGGGAGCGTCCGGCATGGCCGCGTAGGCAGGGAGGGCAAGAAAAGCGCAGAGGGGCAAGGCAGTCACGGGCAAGCAGGCAGGCATGTCGTTCTCCGGTGTGTATCGTTCAGTAATACTTTGTTTCAAAGAGCGATATTATGGCACCCATCGCTGCTGCGACGGATCGACGGCCCGGCTCCCGGAATGGTCGAGATGTGCACGAAGGTCGATCAAGGAAGCTGTCGTGCGGCGTCTGGCGACTGGCTGAATTGCAGTAACATTGATCGGATAGCAACCCCAGGCGCACCTGGCGCCGCATAACCAAGGAGAACCCGTGAACAAGCTGACACTCGCCATGCTCGCCGCCGTCGCCACCCTGGCAGGCTGCGCCTCGATGACCGGCCCGCGCCCGATCGCCGTCGCTTCGATGAACCCGACCCAGGGCAATACCGCCACGGGCACTGTGAGCTTCGTGCAGCGCGGCGGCCAAGTGTTGGTCGACGTGCATATGAGCGGCCTGACGCCGGGACCGCACGGCATTCATATCCACGAAAAGGGTGATTGCAGCGCGCCGGACGCCGCGAGCGCGGGCGGCCACTTCAACCCGGACGGCGCCGCACACGGCGCGCCGGGACACGGCGCTCACCACGCCGGCGACTTCGGCAACCTCACTGCCGACGCCTCCGGCAAGGCCGAGCTGGAAATCGCGGTGCCGACGCCGCAGTTCACGCTGGTGGCCGACGCGCCCAACAGCATCGTCGGCAAGGCGCTCGTCGTGCATGCCGATCCCGACGACCTGAAGACCCAGCCTAGCGGCAACTCGGGCAAGCGCGTCGCCTGCGGCATCATCGCGCTCAAGTAATCCCATCCGCCGGGACGCCGGCCACGCTAATGCAGCATGGCCAGCGCCACCCGGCGCGCCTCCTCTTCAGCTGCCGCTTCGTCCGGGAACACGTTTTCCACCGCCACCCGCTGCGACGGAAACACCGGATTGCGATGCATCGGGTTCCTCGACGGTCCATAGACCGTCAGGAAGGCCGCCCAACCGTCGGTTTCCGGCAGCCGCATGCCGGCGCATTCGATTTCGTATTCGCCTATGGTTTCAGTTCGCATGTCGCCTCCAGAGGGAAGTCCCTTTCCAGCATAGGCAGCATGCCGCCGGCACCATTGCGGCGCCTCAAGCTCGATGCCAAACCGGCAACCCACCTGCCCGGTTACAGACAAACACCGACGCCCGGTTCAGCGCTTGCCTGATTGGCAAAGCACGCGCTGCCGCTATACTTCAGGCAACAACTCACCGCAGGGCAAACCGGTCGAAAGGCCGGGACGCAAAGCTTCCGGCCTAACAGGGAAACCTCATGGCAGCGGGGCCGCCTTCTGAAGCGAAGTCAATGCTTCCGCATGGGCTTGCCTTGCCATTTTCGACGCGAGCCCATGACCCGTAGCGCGATCATTGCTCTTCTTGCCCTGCTGCCGCTGATCGGCCATGCCGATTGCGGCTTCACGCGCTCGGACGGCACCGTCACGCTGGTGGTCGGCAAGGACAGCAAATGCTCGTCCAGTTTCCGCGAAGCCTTCCGCGCCGACCTCGTGGCGTCGGTGCAGGCGATGAACGGTGCCGAGGCAGTCGCCCAGACCCAGGCCGCCAAGCGCAGCTTCGACGACCGCACCCCGCGCAGCCAGAAGCTCTGGGCGCTCGAAGAGCGTGCCTTCCAGTCGCGCATGCCGAGCGGCCGCTACTTCGGTCAGCGTTGATTCGCCGGACCGGATAAATCGCGCTGCGCACCGGTCCAACCTGCCTCTCGATCACAACCGGCGCAGCAAGCGCCATGGAGGCAGCAATGGCCGCAGCAAGCTATCACAAGGGCACCTGGCGGGCCGACGTCGGCGCCGAGGAACTGGCAAGCGGGAAATACCAGGGCATCGTGCTGCTGATACGCGAAGGCAAGCCGCAGCACGACCAGATCGAACATCGAACCATCGACCTGCTGGACACGCCCGAGGAAGCGGTGGAAGAAGCGAGCGTGCTCGCGCAACATCTGCTTGGCACGCTGCATTGAGACGCGGCGGACCGGCAACGCTGCCGGTCCGCCGGACGATCAGCGGGTGATCGGCTTGTAGCGGATGCGCTTCGGCTTGGCGGCTTCCTCGCCGAGACGCTTCTTCTTGTCCGCTTCGTATTCCTGGTAGTTCCCGTCGAAGAACACCACCTGCGAATCGCCCTCGAAGGCGAGGATGTGGGTGGCGATGCGGTCCAGGAACCAGCGGTCGTGCGAGATCACCATCACGCTGCCCGCGAACTCGAGCAGCGCGTCTTCCAGCGCGCGCAGCGTTTCCACGTCGAGGTCGTTCGACGGTTCGTCCAGCAGCAGCACGTTGCCGCCCATGAGCAGGGTCTTGGCCAGGTGCAGGCGGCCGCGTTCGCCGCCGGAGAGGTTGCCGACAATCTTCTGCTGGTCGCCGCCCTTGAAGTTGAAGCGGCCGAGATAGGCGCGCGAGGGCATTTCGAAGCGGCCGACCGTCAGGATGTCCGCGCCGTTGGACACGTCTTCGAAGACCGTCTTCTTGTTCGACAGGTCCTCGCGCGACTGGTCGACCAGAGACAGCTTCACTGTCGGGCCGATCACCACGTCGCCGCTGTCCGGTTTCTCGATGCCCGCGATCATGCGGAACAGTGTCGATTTACCAGCCCCGTTCGGACCGATGATGCCGACGATCGCGCCTGCCGGAATCTTGAAGCTGAGGTTGTCGATCAGCAGGCGGTCGCCGAAGGCCTTCGAGACGTTCTTGAACTCGATGACTTCATTGCCGAGGCGCTCGGCCACCGGAATGAAGATCTCCTGCGTCTCGTTGCGCTTCTGGTATTCGAACTCGGACAGCTCGTTGAAGCGCGCGAGACGCGCCTTGCTCTTCGCCTGCCGGCCCTTCGGGTTCTGGCGCACCCATTCCAGTTCCTTCTGGATGGTCTTCTGGCGCGCGGATTCGGTCGCTTCCTCCTGCTTCAGGCGCGCTTCCTTCTGCTCCAGCCAGGAGCTGTAGTTGCCCTTCCACGGAATGCCGTGGCCGCGGTCGAGTTCAAGGATCCACTCGGCGGCGTTATCGAGGAAGTAGCGGTCGTGGGTGATGCCGACCACGGTGCCGGGGAAGCGCTGCAGGAACTGCTCCAGCCAGTCGACGGATTCGGCGTCGAGGTGGTTGGTCGGTTCGTCGAGCAGCAGCATGTCGGGCTTGGACAGCAAGAGCTTGCACAACGCCACGCGGCGCTTCTCGCCGCCCGACAGCACGCCGACCTTCGCGTCCCACGGTGGCAGGCGCAGCGCGTCGGCCGCGATTTCCAGCTGCTGGTCGAGATTGCCCCCGCCGGCGGTGGCGAGGATGGCTTCGAGGCGTGCCTGCTCGGCGGCGAGCGCGTCGAAGTCCGCATCCGGCTCCGCATACGCGGCATACACCGCATCGAGTTTTGATTGCGCTTCGGCGACTTCGCCGAGGCCGGATTCCACCGCCTGGCGCACCGTCATCTCCGGATCGAGCTGCGGCTCCTGCGGCAGGTAGCCGATGTTCAGGCCCGGCATCGGAACCGCGTCGCCTTCGATGTCCTTGTCGATGCCGGCCATGATCTTGAGCAGCGTCGATTTGCCCGAGCCGTTCAGGCCGAGCACGCCGATCTTGGCGCCGGGGAAGAAGGAGAGCGAGATGTCCTTGAGAATCTGCCGCTTGGGCGGGACGATCTTGCCCACGCGGTTCATGGTGTAGACGTATTGAGCCATAGGGTCCGGGATGGGTGAAAGCTGTGGGAGGGGAAGGAGTGCAAGGATACCTGATCGCGCGGGCGGAAGGGGCGCGGCACGAGGATCTGCATGCCAATCGGCGCTGCAACTTAACGGCAGTCAACCTTTCGATGCCGCCCATGGTCCGCAGCCTTTCGCCGCATGGTCACCACATAAAAAAAGCCGGTCACGCGACCGGCTTTTCTTCAGGCGGCGGCTTGCCGCCGCGCAGTCCAGTTGCGCCACAACCCTTCGCCCGAATACACCAGCAGCGCGCTCCAGATCAGCGCGAAGCCGATCACGCGCTCGCCGCCGAAGGGCTCGTGATAAAGCCACACGCCGAGCAGCATCTGCAGCGTCGGCGAGATGTATTGCATCAGGCCGAGCACCGACAGCGGCAGCGAACGCGCGCCGGTCGCGAAGAGCAGCAGCGGAATCGCGGTGATGGGGCCGGCCGCTACGATCAGGCCCTGCGTGACGCCTGGCGCCGTGGTGAAGTGTCCCTGGCCGGTCCACGCCAGATACCCGATAAACATGACAGCCGCAGGGAACAGCAAGAGCGTTTCGAGTGACAGACCCTCAAGCGCGCCGAGCGCCGCCGTCTTGCGCAGCAGTCCGTAGAAGGCCCAGGTGCCTGCAAGCAGCAGCGCGACATACGGCGGATGTCCGCTTTGCACCGTCAGCCACAACACGCCGCCGGCAGCCAGCGCAATGGCGGCCCACTGTCCCGCGCGCAGCCGTTCGCGCAGCAGGAAGAAGCCGAGCGCCACGTTGAACAGCGGGTTGATGAAATAGCCAAGGCTTGCATCGAGCACATGCCCGTTGTTCACCGCCCAGATGTAGAGGAACCAGTTGCTCGACAGGAGCAGGGCGCTCGCCACGAAGCCGGCCAGCACGCGCGGCTGCTGCAGCAGGTTGCCGAGCCAGCGCCATTGCTTGCGCCACGCGAGCACCAGGGCGAGGAAGCCAAGCGACCAGATCACGCGTTGCGCAAGGATCTCGATCGGCGGAATGCCTTGCAGGGTTTTGAAGTAAAGCGGAAACAATCCCCACAAGGTGTAGGCGATCGCAGCGGAGAGCATTGCAGCGGGCATGGTGGAACGGGTTGGCTGCGGCACGGAGCCGCGCGGTGGAGGGAGCGCCTGAGCGCTATTGCATCCCGCCATTATTCCAGCATTTGCTTTGCCGCGCCGACGGCAACTTGTTATGCTGCATTGCCATTTTTTCAGTCTTTTCTCACCTTGCTTTCCATGCCAGTCCTCGCCCGCAAACCCGCTCCCGCACCCGTCAGCATGCTCGACATGATTCGCACCGCGCCATGGACGCAGGCCCTGACCGCGGAGCAGATGGCGCGCGTGGAAGCGGACGTGGAAGAACGCTTCGTGCCCAAGGACGGCTACGTCTGCCGCAAGGGCGAACCGGTCGGTCACTGGATCGGCTGCGTCGATGGCCTGCTGAAGATGAGCAGCGTCTCGCCGGACGGGAAGACCATCACCTTCACCGGCGTGCTCGGCGGCGCCTGGTTCGGCGAAGGTTCATTGCTCAAGGAAGGTCCGCGCCAGTACGACGTCATCGCGCTGCGCGACACGCGCCTCGCCTTCATGCCGCGCACCACCTTCCACTGGCTGCTCGACAACAGCATCGGCTTCAATCGCTTCGTGATGACGTTGCTGAACGAGCGCTTGAGCATGTTCATCTCGCTGGTCGAATACGACCGCATGCTCGATACGAATGCCCGGCTTGCACGCTGCCTCGCGGCGCTGTTCAATCCGCACCTGAACCCGGGCATCAGCCCGCAGCTGAAGATTTCGCAGGAAGAAATCGGCTATCTCGCGAATGCGTCGCGACAGCGCGTGAACGGCGCGCTGCGCGTGCTGGAGGAGGCGGGGTTGGTGCAGGTAAGGTATGGCGGCATCACCGTGCTTGATGTGGAAGGGCTGCGGCGCTTTAACGGGTGAAGTGGGCCGCCCGCATCAGAACGACTTTTACCGCCCGGGCCGCTGTTCGATCCCCGGGTCTTCCGCCGGCGCTACCGGTGCGGAGAACGCGAAGCGGGGGCCGCGGTAGTCCGGCGCGCGTTGGGCATGTTCCACTTCGAGTTGCACTCCTTCGACCAACGGATTTCCCTCCAAGGCGATGGTCGCCTGGCTGATCTCTTCCAGCAGACGCGGCGGTACGCGATCGATCCGGTTGTTCATCGCGTTCAATTGGGTGAGTGCCGGCGGCAAGGAGCGCGGGAGCACGGTGAGGCGATTGCCGCTGGCATTGATGTCCCGGATCCACGGCGGCATGGGCGGGAGACTGCTCAAGCCCATGCGCGATAGATTAACGGGCGATACGGAATCGCTGTCCCCGGCAGTGTGAACGATGCGAGCGGCAGTCTGGCGTGCGGGAATTTCATCCGCAGGTCCTTCATTCACCCACAGGGACAGCTCACGCAGGGCATCCTGGGGACGCAGTGCCGGGCTGGGCAGGGGTGCCTCGGGTATCGTCGCCAGACGGACCAGGAGGCGATTGGCTGGTTCGGGTTGCACAAACGGCGATGGCGGGGTGGTCCCTCCAACGGGGAAATCGGGATCGATGGACATGGGCATCCTTGATGAAAGACGAACGCGCCGGCAGGTGCCGGCGGTTGGACATGAAATCGGAAAGATCGCCCTGACAGGAATGCCGCGCAGACCGCACGCGGCATCGATGGGCTTGCGAGCTGAGTAGCCCGAGAGGTCGCTCGGTTCCGCCCTAGAGCAGCTCCGCCAGATCGGGATTGTGCCCATGTTCCGCAAGAACGTCGCGCGCCTCGGCTTTGACGGCCCGGTCCCGGATCGCCTGTTCCTCGGCGGCGAAAGTTTCCTTCAGACCGTTGACTTGGTCCAGCCAGCCGGCGGGCGTTTCATTCATCAGCCGGTCCAGCTCGCTTTCCAATCGCTCATAGAGCACGGCTTTTTCGGCTTCGACCCGTGCAGTCACACGCGACTCGAATTCCGGGTCCAGCCTGTCCACAAGGCCGCGTATCCGTTGGCGCTCGATTGCGGCGCCGTCCGGTGCAATCACCGTGCGCAATTGCGCGAGGACAGCGGCATCGAAGTTCGGCGGTTCCGGCGTCCCGCCGCGTGAAAAGGGCTCTGTGTTTCGGCCCCATGGCGTCGTCTCCAACAGCAAGTTTCGGACTGGTGTGCCGTCCGTTTCAAGCCGCCCGTCAACGTCAAGGTTGGGGGCAATATTGGCGTCGGTAGCGAACGGCGTGAACTGCAGCGTCAGCCGGGAAAGGCCGGGCGAATTGCGGACCGGGCTATCCGACGCAACGCTGTGCCGAACGCTCAGATTCGGCGTGGCGGACTGCGAACTGCCGAAGCTCAGGGCCGGGGTGGGTGGTGTGGCGTCGGAAATGCGATCGGGATGCGGCATGGAAGAATCCTTGAGCGGGAAGATGCACGGAAGCCGGCCGGGGCCGGCGCAGGAGGAGGGCGACGCAGAGAAGCAGCGTTCGTTGCTCTGAGTGGCGCGACACGCAAAAAAGTTCGCCGCCCGGGAGGGCGGCGAAGTGCGGGTGCAACAGCGAGATGGCGACGCGGGCGCCGCCTTTCGTCTTACATGTTCCGGCGATACTGCCCGCCGACCTCGAACAGCGCATCCGTGATCTGCCCGAGCGAGCAGACCCGCACCGCATCCATCAGCACGGCGAACACGTTCTCGTCCTGGATCACCGCCTGCTGCAAACGCTGCAGCATCGCGGATGCTTCCTTCGCATTGCGCGCATGGAAGTCGGCGAGGCGCTTGAGCTGCGACTGCTTTTCGTCGTCCGTCGAACGCGCCAGTTCCAGCTGCTGCGGAATCGCGTCGCCCTTCGGATTGCGGAAGGTGTTCACGCCGATGATGGGCAGCGTGCCGTCGTGCTTCAGGTGCTCGTAGTACATCGACTCTTCCTGGATCTTGCCGCGCTGGTAGCCGGTCTCCATCGCGCCCAGCACGCCGCCGCGCTCGGCGATGCGTTCGAACTCCTGCAGCACCGCTTCTTCCACAAGGTCCGTGAGTTCTTCGATGATGAACGAGCCCTGGTTCGGATTCTCGTTCTTCGCCAGGCCCCATTCGCGGTTGATGATGAGCTGAATCGCCAATGCCCTGCGTACCGATTCGTCCGTCGGCGTGGTGATCGCCTCGTCGTAGGCGTTGGTGTGCAGCGAGTTGCAGTTGTCGTAGATCGCGATCAACGCCTGCAGCGTGGTGCGGATGTCGTTGAAGTCGATTTCCTGCGCGTGCAGCGAGCGGCCCGAAGTCTGGATGTGGTACTTCAGCTTCTGGCTGCGCTCATTCGCGCCGTACTTGTCGCGCATCGCGACTGCCCAGATGCGGCGCGCCACACGGCCGAGCACGGTGTACTCCGGGTCCATGCCGTTGGAGAAGAAGAACGACAGGTTGGGCGCGAAGTCGTCGATGTGCATGCCGCGCGCCAGATACGCTTCGACGAAGGTGAAGCCGTTCGAGAGCGTGAAGGCGAGCTGCGAGATCGGGTTCGCGCCGGCTTCGGCGATGTGATAACCGGAGATCGACACCGAGTAGAAGTTGCGCACCTGGTTGTGGACGAAGTATTCCTGGATGTCGCCCATCACCTTCAGCGAGAACTCGGTGGAGAAGATGCAGGTGTTCTGGCCCTGGTCTTCCTTCAGGATGTCGGCCTGCACGGTGCCGCGCACGTTCTCCAGCACCCATTCCTTGATCTTCGCGGCTTCGTCGGCGGTCGGCTCGCGGCCGTTGTCGGTGCGGAACTTCGCGATCTGCTGGTCGATCGCGGTGTTCATGAACATCGCGAGGATCGAGGGCGCCGGGCCGTTGATCGTCATCGAGACCGAGGTCGCCGGGTTGCACAGATCGAAGCCGTCGTACAGCACCTTCATATCGTCCAGCGTCGCGATGGAGACGCCGGAGTTGCCGATCTTGCCGTAGATGTCGGGACGCGGCGCCGGGTCGGCGCCGTAGAGCGTGACCGAGTCGAAGGCCGTCGACAGGCGCTTGGCCGGCATGCCTTCGGAGACCAGCTTGAAGCGGCGGTTGGTGCGGAAGGCGTCGCCTTCGCCGGCGAACATGCGGGTCGGGTCTTCGTTCTCGCGCTTGAACGCGAACACGCCGGCGGTGTAGGGGAAGGAGCCGGGGACGTTTTCCAGCATCAGCCAGCGCAGCACTTCGCCGTGGTCGGCGTACTTCGGCAGCGAGACCTTGCGGATGATGTTGCCGGAGAGCGTCTTGTAGGTGAGGCCGGTGCGGATTTCCTTGTCGCGGATCTTGACCACGTATTCGTCGCCGCTGTAGGCCTTCTGCATGTCGGGCCACATCGTCAGCAGCTTCTTCGCCGCCGGGTCGAGGGCGCCGTCACGTTCGGTGATGAGGTCGTCCATCTCGACGGTCTTGCCGGCGGCGGACAGCATGCGCTTGGCTTCCTGCAGCTGCTGGCGTTCGCGCGCGAGCGTGACCTGCTTCTGCACCTGCTTGTGATAGCCGCGCACCGTGTCGGCGATCTCGGCGAGGTAGCGGGTGCGAGCCGGCGGCACGATGGCGTTCTTGCCGGAGGAGAAGCGCACTGCCACCGGTGCCAGCTTGCCCGTCTGCGTCTTCAGTCCGAGTTCATGCAGCTTCGGCAGCAAGCCCTGGTAGAGCGCGGTGACGCCGTCGTCGTTGAAGCGCGAGGCTTGTGTGCCGAACACCGGCATCTCGTCCGGCTTCTTGCTCCACAGTTCGCGGTTGCGCTGGTATTGCTTGGCGACGTCGCGCAGCGCGTCTTGCGCGCCCTTGCGGTCGAACTTGTTGATGGCGACGAAGTCGGCGAAGTCCAGCATGTCGATCTTCTCGAGCTGGGAAGCCGCACCGAACTCCGGCGTCATCACGTACATGGAGACATCGACGTGCGGAACAATCGCGGCGTCGCCCTGGCCGATGCCGGAGGTCTCGACGATCACCAGGTCGAAGCCGGCCACCTTGCAGGCGGCGATCACGTCCGGCAGCGCCTGCGAAATTTCCGAGCCGGCTTCGCGCGTGGCGAGCGAGCGCATGAAGACGCGTGACTGGCCGTGCCACGGGTTGATCGCGTTCATGCGGATGCGATCGCCCAGCAGGGCGCCGCCCGATTTGCGGCGGGACGGGTCGATGGAGACGACGGCGATGTTGAGCGCATCGTCCTGGTCGAGGCGGATGCGGCGGATCAGTTCGTCGGTGAGCGAGGACTTGCCTGCGCCGCCGGTGCCGGTGATGCCGAGGACCGGCGTCTTCAGCGTGTCGGCGGCCTTGTGCAGTTCGGTCTTGAGCGTGGCATCGGCCTTGCCGTTTTCCAGCGCAGTGATCAGCTGGGCGAGCGGGCGCTGGCGCTGGGCGATGTCGCCTTGCGTGAGCGCCTGCAGCGTGGTCGGGGCGTAGGTGGAGAGGTCGGTGTCGCAGGCTTCGATCATCGACAGGATCATGCCGACGAGACCCATGCGCTGGCCGTCTTCGGGGCTGAAGATGCGGGTGACGCCATAGGCGTGCAGGTCGGCGATTTCGGACGGCACGATCACGCCGCCGCCGCCGCCGAAGACCTTGATGTGCGCGCCGCCGCGCTGCTTGAGCAGGTCAATCATGTACTTGAAGTACTCGACGTGGCCGCCCTGATAGCTGGAGACGGCAATGCCCTGCGCGTCTTCCTGCAATGCCGCGGTGACGATCTCGTCGACCGAGCGGTTGTGGCCGAGGTGGATCACTTCCGCGCCGTTGGCCATCAGGATGCGGCGCATGATGTTGATCGAGGCGTCGTGGCCGTCGAACAGCGACGCGGCGGTGACGAAACGGACCTTGTTGGCGGGCTTGTATTCGGTGAGCTTTTTGGCTTCGGAGAGGTCGGTCATGGCTTGTCTCTTTTGTATTCGTTCGTGGCGCGGTGGGGCTTCACGTTTACGTTAACGTCAATCGTAGCATGGGGGTGAAATGGGGAGGGTGTCTGTCGCTGGGGTGACGATGTTGCTGGGGGGTATGGGACGCGCTACCTCCAGGCTGCGACCGAAGAGCTGTCATTCCCGCGGAGGCGGGAATCCAGAGATGTCTTGACTCCCTCAACTAACGCCTCCGTCATTCCGGCGAACGCCGGAATCCGGTGTCTACAGTGTCTATTAACGTGCGGCTCTTCGGTGCTGCAGTGCCTGCACGTCTCCGTAAGAAACTTTGCCGGGAGCGGCCCGGCAGCCGCTCACTTTCTTTGCTTCGCCAAAGAAAGT
>SPQI01000271.1 GCA_004570315.1 Oxalobacteraceae bacterium OM1
TAATGGTGCGAAGACTTCGAGTCGCAGTTCGAGGCGCTGCTGCAGGCGCGTCCCGCCATCGCCAGCTTCACCTTCAACTTACTGACTAAAGCCCAGGTCGAGCGCCTGCACGCGCACGACATCTTCGTCGTCGGCACCGCCACCAACGTCGCCGAAGCGCGCGCTTGGGAAGCGGCCGGCGCGGATGCCATCTGCGCGCAGGGCATCGAAGCCGGCGGCCATCGCGGCACCTTCATCGGCCCGCAGGACGAGACGCCCGGCATCTTCGTGCTGGTGCCGTCCATCGTCGATGCGGTCGAGGTGCCGGTGATTGCGGCCGGGGGCATCATGGACGGGCGCGGCATCGCGGCGGCCTTCGCGCTTGGCGCCACCGCCGTGCAGATGGGCACCGCTTTCCTGACCACCGACGAGTCTGGCATTCATCCGGCCTACAAGGAGCGGCTGCTGACGGCGGCCAGCGCGCCGGCGCGGGCGAAGACCTGCCTCACGCGCGCCTTCTCCGGCCGCTATGCGCGCGGCCTGGTGAACCGCTTCATCGAGACCATGCACGCGGTGGAAGAGCATGTGCCGCCGTACCCGATCCAGAACGCCCTCACCGGCGGCATCCGCGCGCAGGCGGGCAAGATCAACGAAACCGAATTGATGTCGCTGTGGGCCGGGCAGGGCGTGGGCATGGTCCGCACGCTGCCGGCTGCGCGGCTGATCGAAACCCTGGTCGCCGAATGGCGGCAAGCCACGATTTGAACGAGGAACGACGATGGAATCCGCAGGCCACTACGACTACATCATCATCGGCGCCGGCAGCGCCGGTTGCGTGCTCGCCAACCGCCTGACGCAGGACGCGGGCGTCTCCGTGCTGCTGATCGAAGCGGGCCGCAAGGACGACTACCTGTGGATTCACATCCCGGTCGGCTACCTCTACTGCATCGACAACCCGCGCACCGACTGGCTATTCCGCACCGAAGCCGACGCCGGCCTCAACGGCCGCTCGCTGATCTACCCGCGCGGCAAGGTGCTCGGCGGCTCGTCATCCATCAACGGCATGATCTACATGCGCGGCCAGGCGCGCGACTACGACCTCTGGGCCGAACTCGCCGGCGACCCCGACTGGCGCTGGGACAAGGTCCTGCCGGTGTTCAAGAAGACCGAGGACCATCACAAGGGTGGTGATGAATTCCACGGCGCCGGCGGTGAATGGCGCGTGGAGAAGCAGCGCCTGAAATGGGAAATCCTGGAGGCCTTCCGCGACGCGGCGGCACAGGTCGGCATTCCGAAAACCGAGGACTTCAACCGCGGCAACAACGAAGGCTGCGGCTACTTCGAAGTCAACCAGAAAAAGGGCATGCGCTGGAGTACCGCGCGGGCGTTTTTGAAATCGACCAACCGCAAGGGCCGGCTCGACATCATGACCGGCTGCCATGTGAAGCGCCTGCGCATCGAGCAGACGGAGAAAGGCAAGGTCTGCACCGGCGTGGAATTCGTCGGCGGCGGCACCGAGTGGTTCGCCGAATCCAAGCGCGAAACCATCTGCGCCGCCGGTGCGGTTGGTTCGCCGCAGATCCTGCAGCTCTCGGGCATTGGTCCCGGCAGCCTGCTGCAGCAGCACGGCATCCCGGTGGTGCAGGACTTGCCCGGCGTCGGCGAGAACCTGCAGGACCACCTGCAGCTGCGCATGGCCTTCAAGATTCAGGGCGCGAAGACCTTGAACACCATGGCCAACAGCTGGCACGGCAAGATGCGCATCGGCATGCAGTACGTGGCCACGCGCAGCGGACCGATGTCGATGGCGCCTTCGCAGCTCGGCGCCTTCACCCGCTCCGATGCGTCGCAGCCGACGCCCAACCTGCAGTACCACGTGCAGCCGCTCTCGCTGGAGCGCTTCGGCGAGCCGCTGCATCCCTTCCCCGCGTTCACCGCCAGCGTGTGCAACCTGCGCCCGACGGCGCGCGGCCACATCCACATCGCCTCGACCGATCCGATGCAGCCGCCGCGCATCACGCCGAACTACCTGAGCACGCCGGAAGACCGCAAGGTCGCCGCCAATGCCTTGGCCATCACGCGCAACATCGTCGCCGCGCCCGCGCTGCAGAAGTACAAGCCGGAGGAATTCAAGCCGGGCGCGCACCTGCGCACCGACGAGGAACTGGCGCGCGCCGCCGGCGACATCGGCACCACCATCTTCCATCCGGTCGGCACCTGCAAGATGGGCCGCATCGACGATCCGCTCGCCGTGGTCGATAGCCACCTGCGCGTGAAGGGCGTCGCCGGACTGCGCGTGGTCGACGCCTCCATCATGCCGACCATCACCTCGGGGAACACCAACTCGCCGACCATCATGATCGCCGAGCAGGCCGCTGCGTGGATCAAGGCCGAGCGCGACCGCTCGCGCATCGCGATGCCGGAAGGCGTGGCGATCACCGCATGAGTCCTGCATGGGTGGGCTACGTAGTTTCCACAGTCCCTCCGTGCCCCCGATGCCTTCGTGCTAACATCCGCGATCATTTGCCCGAAATCAACCCTTCGAGAAGATTGATGTAGGCCAAAGGTCGCGGCATTTGCCCGTAGACCGAACGTCACCCGCTTCGTTGTACTGTGTAGAGTGCTCATTTGGTGTGCATCGCCCCGTACACTGCAGCGCGTCGACCGGCTCGCGCATGGCGGCCGTTCGACAGCCTGGTGATACAGAACTAGGGAGAACCCATGTCGGATGTGGTGCTGGAGACGAAGAACTTGACCAAGGAGTTCAAGGGCTTCACCGCAGTGAACAATGTGAGCCTGCGCGTACAGCGCGGTCACATCCATGCCTTGATCGGCCCGAACGGCGCCGGCAAGACCACCTGTTTCAACCTCCTCACGAAATTCCTGGTCCCGACCTCGGGCCAGATTCTTTTCAACGGCCGCGACATCACGATGGCCAGGCCGGCGCAGATCGCGCGCCAGGGCATCATCCGCTCCTTCCAGATTTCTGCCGTCTTCCCGCACCTGACCGTGCTGGAGAACGTGCGCATCGGCCTGCAGCGCCCGCTCGGCAATTCCTTCCATTTCTGGCGCAGCGAGAAAAAACTCAATGTGCTGAACGAGAAGGCGATGGCCCTGCTGCGCGAGGTCGACCTCGAGACCTTCGCCGACACCATGACGGTGGACCTGCCCTACGGCCGCAAGCGCGCGCTCGAGATCGCCACCACGTTGGCGATGGAGCCGGAACTGATGCTGCTCGACGAGCCGACCCAGGGCATGGGCCACGAGGACGTGCATCGCGTCACCGAGCTGATCAAGAAGGTCTCGGCCGGCCGCACGATTCTGATGGTGGAGCACAACATGAGCGTGATCTCCGGCATCAGCGACCGCATCTCGGTGCTGCAGCGCGGCGCCCTGCTGGCCGAAGGCAGCTATGCCGAAGTCTCGAAGAACCCGCAAGTGATGGAAGCCTACATGGGCACCACCGGCGGCGAACTGCAGGGAGCGCACTGATGGCCGGCTCCGCACTGTCCATCCACGGCCTGCACGCCTGGTACGGCGAGTCGCACATCCTGCATGACGTGAACCTCGACGTGAACCAGGGCGAAGTGGTCACGCTGCTCGGCCGCAACGGCGCCGGCCGCACCACCACGCTGCGCGCCATCATGGGCCTGACCGGCGCACGCAAGGGCTCCATCAAGATCAACGGCACCGAGGCGATCGCCATGCCGACGCACAAGATCGCGCACCTCGGCGTGGGTTACTGCCCGGAAGAGCGCGGCATCTTTTCTTCGCTCTCGACGGAAGAGAACCTGATGCTGCCGCCCGTGGTGTCGAAGTCGTCGCAAGGCATGTCGATCGACGAGATCTACGAGATGTTCCCGAACCTGAAGGAGCGCCGCAACAGCCAGGGCACGCGCCTGTCGGGCGGCGAGCAGCAGATGCTGGCGGTGGCGCGCATCCTGCGCACCGGTGCGCGGCTGCTGCTGCTGGATGAAATCTCCGAAGGCCTCGCGCCGGTCATCGTGCAGGCGCTCGCGCGCATGATCACGACGCTGAAGTCCAAGGGCTACACCATCGTGATGGTGGAACAGAATTTCCGGTTTGCCGCGCCGCTGGCGGACCGGTTTTACGTGATGGAGCATGGTCAGATCGTCGAGACCTTCGCGTCGAACGAACTCGAAGCGAAGATGCCCGTGCTGAATTCCCTGCTCGGAGTCTGATGTTGCGACGTGACGTCACCGGTTGACGCTACCGATTGAACCTGCAGTTCGAAGTTGCAGTTTGAAGCAATAAGAAGGCGAGTCCATCGCCGGTATTCATAACCAAGGAGATGACAATGAAGTTGAAAGCACTTGCACTGGCTGCCTCTTTCGCCGTCGCCGGCAGCGCGTCGGCACAGATTTCCGGCGACACCATCAAGATCGGTTTCATCACCGATATCTCCGGTCTGTATTCGGACATCGACGGCCAGGGCGGCGTGGAAGCGATTCGCATGGCGATTGCCGACTTCGGCGGCAACGTCAACGGCAAGAAGATCGAACTGGTCTTCGCCGACCACCAGAACAAGGCCGACGTGGCCGCTTCGAAAGCCCGTGAGTGGTTCGACCGTGACGGCGTCGACGTCCTGATCGGCGGCACCAACTCCGGCACCAACCTCTCGATGGCGAAAGTCGCTGCCGAGAAGAAGAAGCCCTTCATCTCCATCGGCGCCGGCTCCGCCCGCCTGACGAACGAAGACTGCACGCCGTACACCGTCCACTATGCCTACGACACCGTGGCGCTGGCCAAGGGCACCGGCTCGGCAGTCGTGAAGCAGGGCGGCAAGACATGGTACTTCCTGACCGCCGACTACGCCTTCGGCGCTTCGCTCGAGAGCGACACGGCAGCCGTGGTCAAGGCCAACGGCGGCCAGGTGCTCGGCTCGGTGCGCCACCCGCTGTCGGCATCGGACTTCTCGTCCTTCCTGCTGCAGGCGCAATCGTCCAAGGCCCAGATCCTCGGCCTGGCGAACGCCGGCGGCGACACCGTCAATGCCATTAAAGCGGCCAACGAGTTCGGCATCACCAAGAGCATGAAGCTGGCCGGTCTGCTCATGTTCATCAACGACGTGCACTCGCTGGGCCTGAATCTGACGAACGGCATGTACCTGACGGATTCGTGGTACTGGGACCAGAACGACGACAGCCGCAAGTGGGCCAAGCGCTTCTTCGACAAGGTCAAGCGCATGCCGTCCTCGCTGCAGGCCGCCGACTACTCGTCCGTCACGCAGTACCTGAACGCCGTCAAGGCAACGGGCACGGATGACGCCGACAAGGTCATCGCGAAGATGAAGGGCTCGACCATCAACGACATGTACGCCAAGAACGGCCACATCCGCGCCGACGGCCGCATGGTGCACGACATGTACCTGATGCAGGTGAAGTCGCAGAGTGAGTCGAAGACGCCGTGGGACTACTTCAAGGTCGTGCAGACCATCCCGGGCGACCAGGCGTTCACCACGAAGGCCGAGTCCAAGTGCTCGCTGTGGAAGTAAGCAGTTAGGTCGCAAACCGCGGTCTCGCAAGAGCCGCGGCAGTTGTGCCCTGGAGGGGAACCTCCGGGGGCGTTCCAGGCAGGTTCCGTCGGTGCTGTCCGAACCCTGAAGCCGGCGGCGGCGGCGGGGCCTGCGTGGACGTTGGGAAGTGCTCCGCTGAACGGGGCGCGGTATTCAAGATGCAGCCAACGCCTCCGGCATCGGAGCGCGCATGAACCCTAACGGCAATCAGCTATGGAAATTTTCGGCATTCCCCTGCAAGCCCTGTTGAGCCAGCTGCTGCTCGGCCTCGTGAATGGCTCGTTCTACGCGATGCTGTCGCTCGGCCTCGCGGTGATCTTCGGCCTGCTCAACGTCATCAACTTCGCGCATGGCGCGCTCTACATGCTCGGCGCTTTCCTGGCCTGGATGGGATTGAGCTACTTCGGATTGAACTACTGGGTCATGCTGCTGCTTGCGCCGCTCGTGGTCGGCGCATTCGGCGTGGTCATCGAGAAATCGATGCTGCGCTGGCTCTACAAGCTGGACCATCTCTACGGCCTGCTGCTGACCTTCGGCATCACGCTCATGATCGAAGGCATCTTCCGCTCGATCTACGGCGTCTCCGGCCAGCCGTTCTCGGTGCCCGATGCGCTGCAGGGCGCAACCAACCTCGGCTTCATGATCCTGCCGAACTATCGCGCCTGGGTCGTCGTGGCGTCGATCGCGGTCTGCCTGGCGACGTGGTTCGTCATCGAAAAGACCAAGCTCGGCGCTTACCTGCGCGCCGGTACGGAAAACCCGAAGCTGGTCGAGGCATTCGGCATCAATGTGCCGCTGATGGTCACGCTGACCTACGGCTTCGGCGTCGCGCTGGCCGCCTTTGCCGGCGTGCTGGCCGCACCGGTGATCCAGGTGTCCCCGCTGATGGGCTCCAACCTGATCATCGTAGTGTTCGCGGTGGTCGTGATCGGCGGCATGGGTTCGATCCTCGGTTCCATCCTGACCGGCCTGGGTCTCGGCGTGATCGAGGGCTTCACCCGCGTCTTCTACCCCGAGGCATCGGCCACGGTGGTGTTCATCATCATGGCCATCGTGCTCATGATTCGTCCGGCCGGCCTGTTCGGCAAAGAGAAATAAGAGGGGAACCGCAATGAACAAGAAAGTCGGATATGGCATCGCGCTGGCGCTGGCACTGGTCGCGCCGCTGTCCATCTATCCCGTGTTCCTGATGAAGGTGCTGTGCTTTGCGCTGTTCGCCTGCGCCTTCAACCTGCTGATCGGCTTCACCGGCCTGTTGTCCTTCGGCCATGCCGCCTTCTTCGGCAGCGCCGGCTACGTCGCCGGCTATGCCATCCGATCGATGGGCTTGCCCTTCGAACTGGGTATCGTGCTGGGTGTGGCGACGGCTGCGTTGATCGGCCTCGTCATGGGTTTGCTGGCAATTCGCCGGCAGGGCATCTACTTCACCATGATCACGCTGGCCCTGGCGCAGATGCTGTTCTTCGTCTGCCTGCAGGCACCGTTCACCGGCGGCGAGGACGGCTTGCAGGGCGTGCCGCGCGGGACGCTGTTCGGCGTGCTGAACCTCGAGAACGACCTGACCATGTACTACGTCGTGCTCGCCATCGTGGTCGCGGCCTTCGCGCTGATCGTGCGCACCGTGCATTCGCCGTTCGGGCAGGTGCTCAAGGCCGTGAAGGAAAACGAGCCGCGCGCCATTTCCCTCGGCTACGACGTGGATCGCTACAAGCTGCTGGCCTTCGTGCTGTCCGCGGCGCTGGCCGGTCTCGCCGGCGCGACCAAGACCACCGTGCTCGGCTTCGAAACGCTGACCGACGTGCACTGGAGCATGTCGGGCCTGGTCGTGCTGATGACGCTCGTGGGCGGCCTCGGCACCCTCGCCGGTCCCATCGTCGGCGCCATCATCATCATTGCGCTGGAAAACAAGCTGGGCGACCTCGGCAACCTGCTGGCGAACCTCACCAGCGTGGAATGGTTCAAGTCGATCGGGGAATCCGTCACCATCGTGACGGGCCTGATCTTCATCGTCTGCGTGCTGGCCTTCCGGCGCGGCATCGTGGGCGAACTCGTTGCACTTGCACGCAGAGGCAAGGCAGCGAACTGATGCAAGCCGGCGCCGGCTGGCGGCGCCACACCTACCCAGGGGAGGAGACAACATGAAACTGCTTCGCATGGCAACTGCACTGATCGCGGCCGCCGTCTTCGGACAGGCCGTTGCAGCCGACGAAATCGTCATTGGACAGGTAGCGCCGCTGAGCGGCGTGCTGGCCGACACCGGCAAGGACATGGTGCTCGGCGTGAAGGTGTACTTCGACATGGTCAACGACCGCGGCGGCGTGCACGGCAAGCACATCCGGCACGTGGTGAAGGACGACGGCTACAAGGTCGATGAAACCGTGCGCCTGACGCGCGAGGCGATCGACAAGGACAACGTCCTCGCGCTGATCGGCTTCGCCGGCACCGGCAACGTCGGCGAACTGCTCAAGCAGAAGGTGCTCGAGCAGGCCAACATCGCGCTGGTCGCGCCTTACACCGGCGCGGAAGGACTGCGCGCGCCGTTCAATCCCTACATTTTCCACATTCGCGCCGGGTATGCGGACGAAGCCGAAGGCATCGTCAACCAGCTCGTCCTCCTCAACATGAAGCGCATCGCGGTCATGTACCAGGACGATCCCTTCGGCAGGGCCGGGCTCGACGGCGTGAAAGCCGCCATGCAGAAGCGGGGGCTCGAAGTTGTCGCGACCGGCACCTACGAGAAGAACACCGACAACGTCGGCGAAGCGGTCAAGAACATCGCCAAGGTGTCGCCGCAGGCGGTGGTGATGATCTCGGTGAACAAGAGCACCGCCGCGTTCAGCAAGCAGATTCGCCAGGCCACGGCGATCTCGCAGCTGGTGAACATTTCGGTGGTGAATCCGAAGGAAATCGTGCGCCTGATCGGCGCGGACGCGGCGCGCGGCATCGGCATCGCGCAGGTGATGCCGTATCCGTACTCGCAGACGCTGGCAATCGTGAAGGAATACCAGCAGGCGATGAAGAAGTACGCGCCGAAGGCCGACCTCTCCTATACCAGCTTCGAGGAGTTCGTCGGTGCGAAAGTGCTGGTGGAAGGCCTGAAGCGGTCGGGCAGTGCGCCGACGCGCGAAAAGGTGATCCAGGCGCTGGAGACGCTGAATGCGTACGACGTCGGCGGCTTCACCGTGAACTTCTCGCCGACCAACCGCATCGGCTCGCGCTTCGTCGAGATCACCGTCATTGGCAAGGACGGCCGCCTGCTGCGTTGAACCCGGGAGAACGACATGCACATCGCCCATCTCATCACCCGTCACGCGCGCTACCGGCCTGACCATACCGCGGTCATCTTCGGCGGGGAGCGGCTGGATTACCGCAGCTTCAACGCACGCGTGAACCGGCTGGCCAATGCCATCCAGCAGCGCGGTGTGGGAAAAGGGCAGGCCGTCGCCACGCTGCTGCCCAACTGCCTCGAGCTGCTGGAGGTGTATTGGGCCGCCGCCAAGGCCGGCGCCGTGGTCGTGCCGCTGTCGCCGATGCTTCTGGGCCCCGGCCTGGCGAGCCTCCTCGCCGACGCCGACGCCACGCTGCTGTTCACGTGCAATGCCTTGCGTCCGGTGGTGGACGATGTGCGCGCCTCGCTGCCGCGCCTGGGGGACGGCCGCATTGTGCTGACCGATGGCCCTGCGACCGGCTATGTGGACTACGCCAGCTTCACCGACATGCATGAGCGGGAGCCGGTCGACGTGGCAGTGGGACCGGACGACGTCTACAACGTGATGTACACCAGCGGCACGACCGGCATGCCGAAGGGCATCGTGCACACGCACCGGATTCGCGCCAACTACTGCACGCTGATGGCGTCGAGCTTCCGCATCGCGCCGGAGTCGGTGGTGCTGCATACCGGCTCCATCGTTTTCAACGGTGCCTTCGTGACCCTGCTGCCGTGCTTCTACATGGGCGCGACCTACATCCTGCATCCGCAGTTCGATGTCGATGCGCTCATCGACACGGTCGAACGGGAGAAGGTCACGCACATGATGATGGTGCCGTCGCAGATCGTCGCGATGATGGACTCGCCGCGCTTCCGGCCGGAGGCCATGCAGTCGTTGCAGATGATCCTGTCGCTCGGCGCGCCGCTGCACAACGAACACAAGGACCGGCTCAACAAGGCCTTGCCGGGCCGCTTCCACGAACTCTACGGCCTCACGGAAGGCTTCGTCACCATCCTCGACCGCGACGATGCCGTGCGCAAGCAGGGCTCGGTCGGCATTCCGCCGGTGTTTTCGGAGATGCGTATCGAGCTGGAGGACGGCAGCGTCGGCGGGCCGGGCGAGGTCGGCGAGATCGTCGGCCGCGGTCCCTTGCTGATGCCGGGCTATTTCAAGCGGCCCGACCTGACGGCGCAAGCGGTCGTCAACGGCTGGCTCAAGACCGGCGACCTCGGTTATGTGGATGCGGACGGCTACCTGTACCTGGTCGACCGCAAGAAGGAAATGATCGACAGCGGCGGCGTGAAGATCTATCCGCGCGATGTCGAGGATGTGGTGGTGCGCCATCCTGCCGTACAGGAAGCGGCCGTGTTCGGCATTCCGCACGAGAAATGGGGCGAGACGCCGCTCGCGGCCGTGGTGCTGCGGGAGCCCGATGCGATCTCGGCGGACGAGTTGAAGGAGTGGATCAATGCCCGCGTCAGCGCGCGCTACCAGCGCGTGAGCGGCGTCGAGATCCTGGAGGCGTTCCCGCGCAATGCGGCCGGCAAGATTCTCAAGCGCGAGCTGCGCGACCGGCATTGGCAAGGCCACGCCACGAAAATTTGAAGCAGCGAAGGTGTAGTAGCAGCGGTAGTAGAAGTAGCAAGCAGTGAAGCAATTGCAGTGTCTTACATCCCTAGGTTCGGGGTTGCGGTTCGCCGCAACCCTTTTTTTTACAAGCCTGTGGGATAGGTCTCTTCGGACTGCGGTTCGGCAATCACCGATTCGCGGTCGAGCGGCTGCAATGCCGTCGTCTCGTCGATGTGCAGCAGGGCGTCGAACTGCCGTGCCACCTCTGCCTCGAAGTAGTGGCTGATGCGCTCGCTCTGCGGCAGGTAAAGCACGCCGATCGCACGTTCCAGCAAGCGTCCGGCACCCATCTCCTGCAGGCCGCAATGGCGGCCGAGGGGCATCACGAAGCGTTTCATGCCGACCTGGTGCATCAAGGCCTCGATGCTGTCCGGCATTCCCGGGCGGACCATTTTTGTCTCGGCCGGACCGTCCCATTCCGAGGCCGCCGTCACCGTGCCGTGGTGGGTGCTGAAGCCGAGCAGGAAGCAATCCTTGATCCGTTCGCGCACCAGCTGGCCGAGGTTCACCTGGCCGTCCCAGCCCATTTCCATGGCGCGCGCATCGCCGATGTGCGAGTTGTGCGCCCACACCACGATGCGCGCCGGCCGGCCCTTGCGAGCGGCGATGTGCTCGCGCAGCGCGTCCAGCGTATCCGCCATGTGGGTATCGCGGAGGTTCCAGGATTCATTGCGGCCGCCGAACATGGCCCGGTAGTAGGCTTCGGCGTTCTGCGCCACGCGGGCGTTCTGCTGGGCATAGAAGAGCTCGTCGGCGTGCTCGGATCCCGCGCTCGCCACAGCCTGCATCGCGCGCTCGCTCAAGTCGAGCAGCTGGCGCACCACCTCGTCCTCGCAGTCCTTCTTCATGCCGAAGTGCGCCGAATAGCCGTAGCGCTGCGGGTCCTCGGCCATGTGATCGAAACAGGCATAGCGGTTGCGTGCCTGGCGGGCGGCCTCCGGATCGACGCGCGACAGATAGTCGACCACGGCGTGCATGGAGCTGCGCAAGCTGTAGAGATCCAGTCCGAAGAAGCCGACGCGGTCAACCGGCGCACGCTGCGCATTGCGGGCATGCAGCCATTCGACCAGCTCGCGCACTTCCGTATTGCGCCACATCCAGCGCGGGAAGCGCACGAAGTCGCCCAGGGCGGCCTCGGTGGTCGGCTCGCTGCGCCCGGCGATGTGCCGGCTGATGCGCAGGGCGTCCGGCCAGTCGGCCTCGACCGCGATTGCGTCGAAGCCGCGCTCTTCGATCAGGCGCTTGCTGATCGCGGCGCGGGTGCGATAGAACTCGGCGCTGCCGTGGGTGGCTTCGCCGAGCAGGAC